>JAFGEK010000014.1 GCA_016931625.1 Deltaproteobacteria bacterium
CGACAAATGACCGCCAAGGGCGTTTTCAGGCAGCTTGAAACGTTTAACTAGTTCGTATTTTCTTTTACGTAAGTTAGTAGCTTGTTGCTTTTTAACTGAAAAGTACTTTATCTGTACCATGGTATACACTCAGATTCAGGTTGCTATTTTCTTTAACATCGTTTGCGAATCTATGCACGTACTTTTACTTGCTTGGCGTGAAGGATAACGTCTTGTTTTATTTAGGTGTTCGTGAAGCATGTCTGAGCGAACACTAATTGGTGATAAATTTTTATCGCGATTTTTTTAATTTTTACTCATATTTTTCTACTGTACTAAACTTACATTCAAATTTAAATATGGTAATTTTTAATGATACCAGCAAGGACTTGCAGACGCGACTTATGAGTTTTTCACTATCCAATTGCAATACGTAAGTAAAATAGGTAGATAGGTGAGGTTAATGGTTAACGCATTGCCTCAACAAGCGCTACTAAATCTGCTGGTAGGGGAGCCTCAAAACGCAATTGTTTACCGGTGGTTGGGTGCATAAATGACAAGATGGCCGCATGCAGAGCATGACGATCTAGCTGAGTTGCAAGCTCACGTAGCTTTATCGCAACTTTATTAAAGCAGCGTCCACCATAAGTTGCATCACCAACAATTGGATAACCACGCTCGGACAAATGAACGCGAATTTGATGAGTGCGCCCAGTTCCGAGTTTAATTGCAAGTTGTGAAATCCCTCCATGACTTGCAACGGTGCGATAGCTCGTAATCGCTTCTTTGCCACTTTTTACTTTTGCGGTGAAACGTTGGCGATGAATCGGGTGGCGGCCATAAAGAGTGTGAATAGTTGCCACAACAGGTTGGGGCGTACCAATAACAAAGGCGATATAAAGTTTTTCTACACTACGAGCAGAAAATTGTTTTGCTACAGCAATATGGGTTTGATCATTTTTAGCAACGACCAAAACGCCACTGGTATTTTTATCAAGACGATGCACAATGCCGGGTCGTATAACCCCGCCAATACCAGATAGGTCTTTACAATGTGCTAATAACCCCGCCACTAAGGTCCCATGCTGTTGGCCAGCTCCTGGATGAACAGCCATGCCCGCGGGCTTGTTAATGATTATAAGGTCACGATCTTCAAATAAAATATCTAAAGCAATATCTTCAGGTTGAACATGGGGGTCAGTAGGGGGTGGAATTTGAATATTAATACTTTCATTGCCATGCAGCTTTTTGCTAGCTCGCGCAACCACGTTATTAACTAAAATATTGCCGTTATCAATGAGATCTTGCAAACGCGAGCGACTAAACCCCGCAAGCGGCGAATCAACATCCATTGCTTGTTTGGCTAAGTAGCGATCTAATCGCTCACCTGCTTCATTTACAGAAACTAATAATTTGAAAGAATTTAAAAACATTAATGTCCTTGCAAATGATGCAGCTATATCATTGCTTATAATAAGTTATAATTGCTTGAGATGATTTGGCGATTCTTATTAGCTAAATTTTACCAAGAACTTTACCAAATCTTTGATTTCAGGTGCCCTTTTGAGCGGATAATAATGTCTACGATAGCTCGATCGTAGAAATTTGTGCGACCGTAGAGATCAGGCGAGAGACGACTCTTGTAGAGTTCGCGACCTTCTTCAATCTCGGCAGCAATCGTGTCAAAAAAAGTGTCTTGCTCTATACCTTCTTTGATTTTTTCTTCGTTATACAAAGAAATATCAGAAGCAATGGCGCGAGCAAGTCGCATGGCTTTATCTGGCTCTTCTATAACTGCCATTTGTATACGCTAGCCTCAGTAGTAGTGGCGGTCAAGGTTATGGTCATGGTTTTGCATCCAGATCGTTTACGCAATGTATAATCTCACCGTTGTCATAAAGTTCCCAAACATCTAATTGTGGATCGCTATCAATATTACCAACAGCTACAGCGGTAAATGAATCTTCCGTCACTGCAGGCATTGAATCTTCTGGTAGCGGATCAATTATTGTCTCTCCTTCACGTAAGGCACTAATAAAATCGTCTGGTCCGAGATATATGGTGTAATGACCATATATTGGAGTAAAACGAAACTCTTTAAATGTACCAAATGTATCGCTGCTTACACGAAATAATCGCTGACTGCGCAGTAAATCGTGTAAATCTTTGATTATGCTTTGCTGCATTGCGTTGGCACGTTGATATTTTTTTGTTTCAAAATAGCGTTCAGTAAAAGTTAAGCCGACAATAAATACAGCAATGCCGAGAATTATTGCGATTATTGCGGCAGTACGCCCGCTATAGCGTGCCACCGGGCCTCGCAAACGAATGAGTACATAAAGACCTAATAAAGCGCCAATTAGCCCCAGAGGATAAAATGGGATCGCAATAAGCGACATGGTTAATGCGATACCGCCAATGTTTTTTACTAAACCAGCAGCTCGAAATGCTCGCAATCGTGAACGCTCCGCGGCGCGGTAGTTTGGCAGAATGCCGGTATTATGCACGGATGGAAAGACGTGTTGCTGACCACAAGGGCAGTCCACGGTAATTTCAGCTGGCGAACTTTCCAGCTCGATTTGATGCCCACACTTGAGGCAGGTCAATCGCACTTAAGTGCCTTCTCCGTAATAGCGACGATAGAGAGTCATATAACTTTTTGCTACACGCTGCATATCTAACCCAAGAATTCGAGCATACTCTGAAACAAAACCACGAACATAAACTGATGCAGGCAATGAATCAAATGCATGCTCTTCAATTGCTTCTATATAATGTTTACGAATTTTGGTGATTTGTGCAATATCATCTATGCTAGCATTACAACTTTCACGTAATCGACGAAGTAGTGAACCACTAAATTCTGTATCAGCGGTTATTTCAATATCTAAGCTCGGGTAAAGTCGGCGATTACCTTCATGCTTAGCTTCTTTCGTATTATTTTCTGGGATTTCCTCTTTTTTCCTCTTTGATCCTGCTTTGATACTTTCTATAGGCTGTCTAACCTTATTTTTGATGCTTTTTGTAGCAGCAGTCTCATAAAATTTAGTCGTTTCCCTGCCAGTTTTATTAGGTGGTGTGCTTTTTGATTCATATTCTTGACTGCCTTTATTAAAAATAGTTTCAATGTTAATCAGAGGCGACGGTTCAACTTCACGGTTTTGCACCATACCTACAGACATAGTGCTATCTGACTTAGTGGCTGGCACTAAAACATGTGGATACTCCTCTGACACTTCACGCGATTTGTCGTAAGCAGCTCTAAGTTCTGGATCAGTAAGCGTGTGGTATGCCTCATCTAACTGTGCACGTTTCTCTGAAATTTCATCATTAGATAATAAAGAGTAAACTGCTAGGGCATTAGGGTCGAGATAAGAAATAATCCGATGATATGAATCTTCGATTTCTTGAGATGAAGCACTCATTCCAACTTCAAGAACATTGTAATAAGAATTTTCTAAAGAGTGTGCACTCACTGCAACTCCCCAATTCCCAGGGCTCTTGCTATATTTCGTATGCCATGGCAAGCTTTTGCATCAGGGCTATCAATCATCACTGGCCGTCTTCGCCGAACTGAACGCCAGACCGCATCATCATATGGAATTGAACCTAAATATTGCATTGGAATACCAAAATATTTTCGGCAAGCATCGCTTATAGCAAAACCTAGTTTGCTTTCTTCATCAGATCGCGCTTGGTTTACTACTAATTTAAGAGGAAAACGCTCTAATTCTTGCCTTAGGCGTTGCCCTCCTTGAGGATCACGACTTTCAACATAACCAACCAAATCAACAGGTGTTCTTAAACCCAGACCACCTTTATCGCCAATTGCCTCTTCAATTAGCGGCTTTAAGTTCCAGGTCATTTCAATAGTTTTTATTCTGCGATAATAAGCTGCCTTAATAAAACGATAAGCATTTTCAATTGAAGTAGGCTCAGGAACTACCGTAAGGATACCGTGATCGGCTATTAGAAAGAAGTCGAGAATATTAAAGCCAGTACCACCGCCTAAGTCGATAATTACGCAATCAACATCAAGACGTGAAATTTCGCGCAATAGCCTTAGTTTTTGGGTGTATTTGGGATTGGCGGCAGCAAGAAAATCAAGAGCTCCACTAATAAGACCGAGCCCATTGATTGAAGAAGGGGTGATAACATCTTGCAGTGAGGAGACTTTGCGCTCAATAAATTCTGAAAGTGTTTTTTGAGGGGCAGGTATTCCTAAACAAGTATGCAAGTTGGCGCCGCCAAGATCAGCATCCACTAATACAACACGACGGCCTATTTGGGCTAAATGCACACCAAGATTAGCTGATAATAAAGACTTGCCAATACCACCTTTGCCGCCTCCCACGGCAATTATTTCTCGGTGCTGATTTAAGCTTTCAGACTTGTCGGCAATTGTATTTAATTTTTCAGAATAATCATCAAATTCGTTAGCTGAAGCGGTTGAGGGGTTCATGTTATTGCTCCCACCGCATGGCGAAGATAGCACTCGAGAATACTAATACTTTGTTTTGCAAAGCTATAAAAGTATTCATTTTCCACGCACGTTCTCGAGTCTAACATCTGGTTTGCAACCTAAAGAATATCGTCGCCAACTTTTTGATCTGATTCAATATTGTAAAACAGCATAGTATTGTATGCTAGAAACCTGCAACTTGCTATTATTACTAAGACATATAGTTTTTGCGAGTTAATACAAGCATAATTCGTTAAGGTTCTAAATTAAATTAAATTAAATTAAATAAGTAAGGGACACCCCCTAGTTACTTTTTGGTACTTGTTTGAGTTGGTAATTTGGGATTTTTGCTAAAAATCATTAAAACATGCTGGAGTTCGTTACTGTTATGCCATTTTTTAAGCAAAGAGTGCTAACCTACTGGATTGCATTTATTGCTTATACCACGGTAATTTTTTTGCAGATCCCCTATAGCCGTCCATTAGTGACTTATTTACGTCAACAAAATTTGTTAACCATTTCTGTAACCTCAGCCTTTGTTATTGTTTTAGTGATTTTGCTTATATTTTTCTTAAAGTTTCTCAGAAATAATAATTTTCACTTCTCCAAGCGACGCTTAGTTTTCCTAACGCTTTTTGCCACGGCTTACGCAGTCTTGTTATCAAGCTTTTCTCTGCCTGAAGAACGTCTTCATTTTTTAGAATATGGACTTTTGGCGTGGTTGCTTCGTAGTGCTTTAGCGCGGCATTGCAGCATTTATTGGCAATATACTTTAGCTATTGTTGCTACGGCAATAATAGGTTTAATAGATGAAGTAGTACAGTATTTTGTGCCTAGCCGTGTTTATGATATTCGCGATGTATTAATGAATGCTAGTGCTGGGTTATTAGCGCTTATTATTGATGAGGGATTGCATAATCGTTTACAACGATACAGAGTGGCCTCTCAGCCGCCACCAGAGTGACCTTGAATAGCATCAAGCCCACCTCGTTGAGCTTGTAATGTACCTGCACTAGATACATACACGGAATTTGCAATAATTGGCTAATACCTAACAAAATATATTTATAAATTAATTTAGCAAGTAACAGAAATGGTGACTTTAGTGTGATGGCTATCGCATTATTACATTATCAGTAACTATTGTTTTTAAACTTGGTGATAAATATGATCTATTTAAGAATGTTACTGCCGCTTTTGGCTTTTCTGTGGCAATTTAAAGCAATCGCAGGAACTAAAAATGATTTAGCAGAGCCTCATAAACATCAAGTAACTTTTGTGCAAATCAGTGACACGCATTTTTTTTCGAGTGCTAAAAGTCGCGAACGCGGAGAGCAAATTGTACAGGCTATTAATAGATTAAGTATACCAATAGATTGTGTAATTATAACCGGAGATATTGTAGTTAATGCAGACATAGGATGGGATATTGCAAAAAATATTTTTAATAAGTTAAAGGCTCCTTGGCATGTATTAGCGGGCAATCATGACATTACCAAGCTACCTGTTGATGCGAAAAAGTATTTAGCAGCTTTTAATGAACTAGCTACAAACGTTGAGTATCACGGGGTGGTGTTTTTATTGTTTTTTGATGCACCGGTTCCTTCATTACACTATGAGCCAATTAATTGGGTTACCGAGCAACTAAAAAATACTGAAAATAAACCAATAATAGTTTTTCATCATAAACCTGAGGTAACTAATTTTTATAAAAATAAATTTTATCCGCCTTCTTGGGCAACTTACAAAATAAGCAAATGGTCTTCGTTATTAAATAGTTATAATGTGATTGCAGAAATTACCGGCCACTTTCATCGTGATGAGTTGCACTGGCGTGGGAGTGTACCCATATTTATTGCCCCTGCAGCAGCTTTGGGGCATCAACCGTCAATTAGGATTTACGATTATACTGACGGCAAGATAAGCTATCGTACTCAAATGCTCGAATAGCAGAATATAAAGAGAGATTGATGGGTTTCATTTGTCTTGGTGTTGCCAAAATCGCATAATTACTTATTGCTGCTATGCCAACTAAAAGCGTGAGCAAATAATATAGTAAGAATATTCTATTCTATTATAGTTGTTATTTTTTTATCAATAAGCCAAATGCAACGGCGGGGTGGCGTATTTATTGGGGAAAGGGTCAGCGTTCATGCGGCGATTCACTTCATTGTTTTGCCAGCTCCAAGCTCGCATACGATCTTGATAAGCACGAAGACGCGCCATATAGCCGTACTCACCAAATGCTACCGCTCCAATAATGCCAACGTTACGAGCTGAACCAGTTTGGGCAGCATATGAGTTACTAACCGAGCCAAAACGAAAAGCGGCGACGGTATCATCACTGCGGCGAAAACCTTCTATTTCGACAGTGCCATAACCTTCGACTAAATAGCCGCGCTTGTTATAGCCTGCAGCGCGTCCGTCAATAACGTCAAGGCCATCAACGCTAACTACAACTTCAAAGCGTTCGTTGGTATTGTTTTGCACTACGATAACATAGCGCTGTCCGTGGTGCCCTATGGCAACCGTACGACCTCTACCTCGATATGCTGATAAAGTATTACCATACTCATCGCGTAGTGAAATTGTTAATGCCAAACCAAGGCCAACTTGAGCACTAGTAGAATATCTGCTTGTATTATAACCTGTTGAAGCTGATGCACCTTGTACATCATTGTAATATATAGTGGCATTATAATTTGGTCGACTACTATCACGTACAAAAGCTACTTCACTTACCGCAGAGTAATGGTTTTCACCCCAAGATGTTCCTAGTCCGGGTCGCTCTTGAGGTTGAACAGGTGGTCTTGATAACTTTGCACGTGGTTTTGCATCTAAGCTTCCGATAGATTTTTGACCGAGAGCTAGAGCTTCTCCCGCTGACATGGATGGAGCCTGCGAGGATTCGTCTTTTTTAGTTGATGGGACAGCAGGTGCGATATCATCTAGTACTTCAGTCTTTGTATTGGATGAACCTTGACCGGCAAAGCGTTTATTTTCAGATGTATTATAGTTAGAGTCAGCGCCTTTCTCAGAATCATACTGACCAACCGTCTGAGATTCTTGCCAACCACTGTTGCTATTTGTGGCTGAATTATTAGAAATTGGTGGCGGTTGTGCATAGCGATTATTTAATTGCACGTCTTGAGGTTGCAAAGAGTCATTAGAAGTAGAATCAGTGGTATTATCACCTGTTTTTGGTGGTGATGATTCGGGTGGCATTGATAGACAAGAGCAAGCTGTAACGAGCAAGCATGCTAAAATAATGGAAAATAACGCTCTCATGATTAATAACCTCCGTTATTAATTCATTTGTCGCTACAGAGTGAAAAAGTGGGAACAAGCATCTAAGTAGGCAAATATTTTTTTATCTTTTAATGAACGGATACGTTAATTATGAGTGTTTATTTAATAAAATCAGTAGGTTACGCTGCATTTTTTTTGTCTATGGCGGCATTGCCAAAAGTAAAACCGTCAGACGCTGTAATTGCTAGCAAATTGGTGGCAGCGGCAATGGCGCAAACCAAAATTAAGGTTAGCTACGATGGTTCGTATCGGCGTCTTGATTACCCTGGTGGTGATGTCCCTGCGAATATTGGTGTTTGTACTGATGTAATTATTCGCGCTTATCGCGAGCTTGGCATTGATTTGCAAGTTTTAGTGCATGAAGATATGAAGCTTGCATTTAAAGCTTATCCACAGTTATGGGGGTTAAGGGGGCCTGATTATAATATTGATCATCGGCGGGTACCAAACTTGCAGGTTTATTTTACCCGCGTCGGCGTGAAATTGTCAGTATCACAGCGAGCAGTTGATTATCACGAGGGAGATTTAGTAACTTGGATGTTGCCAGGCAATTTGCCGCATATAGGTATTGTAAGTAGTGATAAAAGCAAAACTACAGGAAATCCGTTAATAATTCATAATATTGGTCGTGGACCTGAAATTGAAGATATGCTGTTTGCTTATGAAATTACCGGTCATTATCGCTGGTTACCACATAAAGTTATAGCAGAACCGCGACCGTGAAGGAGTGCGTGGTATAGCAATACCAACAGTTTGCTAATAAGTTTCAGCGTCGCAATGGAATACGTAAACGTTGCCCAGGCCAAATTAAGCGGGTACTGCGTAAATTATTTTCACGTACTATAGATGAAACTCTTACTCGGTATCGCACCGCGATTCTTGAAAGGGTTTCTCCAGAGCGTACTCGATGGATGGTATATTTTGGTTTGGGTGGTATGTATTCTGGTAGCTGTGCAATTGCGGCGGTTATTTGTTCTGCAGTATTTGAGTTAGGTATTTTTAGTATAAAATCTTCTTTTGGGGTAGCGTTGCTGCGTAGCTGTGGGTTTAATTCTAATAAGGTATTTTTTGGTACATTGATAGCAGCTTCTAAGGCATCAAGGCGGACCGAGCGATTGATAGTTACCTCGCGAATTTCTCCGAGAGTAGAATCAAGTGATGGTAAGGTGACCCCAAATTTTTCAGGGTCATTGATAATATGCAACACTGCAAGCAAGCGCGGAACGTATCTGCGAGTTTCTGCAGGTAAAGATGGATACATATCCCAGAAGTCAACATATTGTTGAGGTGAGCGGCGTTGCACTCGCATAATTGCACCTTCGCCGCAGTTGTAAGCAGCTAATGCTTTAAGCCAATCGCCAAAGTAGAGATGCAGATCAGTAAGATAGGTTATCGCAGCATCAGTTGCTTTTTCTGGATCTAGTCTTTCATCTACCCAGTTGTTTCGTTTGAGATGATAGCGTAAACCTGTTGAAGAAATAAATTGCCACAGACCAAAGGCACCTGCGCGCGAAAGAGCCTTAACTTTAAACGAACTTTCAACTAGGGGTAGCCAACTTAACTGGGTAGGCAAACCTGCTTTTTTTAGTTTTTCAACAATCATTTGTCGATATCGACCAGAGCGTTGATAACCCAAAAAGAAATGATCACGTTCTTGGGTAAGAAAACTTTTTATTTCGCGTTGGACATATTGGTTATCAAAAATCGGCATGCCCAAGTCGAATGAGGCCAATGCTTTTGCATAACTCGTTGGATCGACTTTAAAAGTGCGATTGCGATAAGTTTTATTAATAAGGTCAGCTATTAAAAGACGAATATCTTGTTTTGATTGTGCATTTGTTTCGTCGGTTGCAGGTAAATGCAACAAAGAAGAGTAGGCTTCATCGATAAGTTTAATCGCACCTTCTTGATCACCATCAGCAAGCAGCTTTGCAGCAGCTTCGCATTGTTCAAGAATTTTTGATATTGCTGTTTCAGCATCGTATTGGGCGTCAGAGTCACTATCATTTTCATCGATCTCAGCTTCATCATAATCAAAGTCATCGTTATTTTCGTTAGCCGCTGTTGCATCGTTAACCTGCAAATCAACGTCCATATTAGTATCAGCAGATGTAGTTTTGCTGGCCCCAATTGCGTTAGCAGCATTAGTCTCTTGGTTGAAATTAGCATTCGGTGCAGCAGCCGCGGAAGTTGATGAGATTAGTATATTAGGATTTGATGCTAAGCATGATGATAAACCGACGTTAATTAGCACTGCTAAAAGACAACGTATCTGTAAAAACCTTAGTATAGCTTTATAGGTTGCCACGCAGACTCCAAATTAGGGATACCCTTTAAGTTAAGCGATAATGTAATTATTGCAGCCAACAATGATAGATAGAATAAAATATCCCCGTTGGTAAACGATAATACCATATCTGGCAAGTATTTCGCTCACCTAATCGAAAATTTTTTTATGTTCAAGCAGATAGGGCTAAAACTTAACGGTTAGTTGCATTTTAGCAAGATGATAACAAGAAAACTGATCTGGGCGCTTATTCGCATACTTAATAATGCCATAATATAAAACCAGTCGTATTTTTTGATAAATTTGCTGATGTAACCAAACATTAATTGAGTAAGTTGGCAAGTATTCATTACTCGATAGCCAATTGTTTGATTTAATTGATTTGGTTCGAAATGAACACGCTAACCCAATTTTACTATTAGTTGGTATGTTTAATTCGGCTTTTAACTTATACTGTTGTTGATATATTGCAAAGTTAGCAAACTCGTTATCATATGTTGCCGTGTTCGCTATTGCTGCTAGCAAAACATACGCTATTCTTTTAGTCTTTAAACCAATAGTCAACGTGTACCTATTATATTGATTATCTGTCGACTCCGCTGAATTTTCGTAGATTTTCGCGGAATTATCTAATTCGTCATAAATATCAGCACTCTTACTTTCATATTTGGCTTTTATCGAGATAAGTTCATATTTAGAGGCATCATAATCAAAACGTTGTTGTATTCTGCTATTTACGTGAAGTCCTTTAACCCAAATCCAATGTTGTTTACCATCGGGATCATAATAGTTATTATGTGTCCGACGCCAAAAATTTAAATCAGTACTCGATACTATTTTTTTAAAAATTGAAAACTGAATATTATTACGTAAACCCATTTCATTGCGAGCTGTTAAACCTTGCTCTTGATCGAGGGCAGCTTCACCAAACCCGTGCGGATTTACATAACGGGCATCGTAGTAACGCAGAGCAAATTCTAAATGTTTTACCGGTGGTAGTTTAATAATTAGACGGCCAAATCCAGCATGACCATTACCCCCGGTATTTGCGTACTCAGAACTAAATAATAGTAACGATGAGTTAATATTTAAATGCACTCCAATAGCACCAAAACTAGAGGTATTAGGATAACGAGAACTACGGGCAAAGGATGGGTTAGCCTTACTTGCAAGTAAAATATCGGTTTTACTGCGGTATATTGTAAAACCAAGATTGTTCTCTTCATGAAAATAATAAGCGATATTACCTGCAACAAGGGTTTCACGAAACGCATTATTAATAGTTAGATAATGAAAGCTCGATACTAATTTGCCCGTTGCTTTATCAGTTGCAGGTTTTGCAATATTGAACACAGCAGATGAACGACAGTATTTTAAAATATCATCGCAAGTATATTCAGCTCGACAATCGGCATCACTATTACAAGTTGGTTTTACATCATCATCGTAAGCATACCAAATACCATTATACTGATAGATATCATGAGTTCGACGTGATCCAATTATAGTAGCTTGCCACCTTGATTCTTGAGTTATTTTTTTGTTAATAGTTAAAGCCAAACCAAACAAGCCCACTGAAGAGTATATTTTACCATTATAGTTATCTGTTTCTATTTGAATATTTGGCCAAAAATTATTTCGCCTATTTTTATTAGTCGAGGCAAAGGTAAGTTTTTCACCAAACGCACTATGATAACTCCCCAAGATTACATCTAGATTATTCGTATTATATCGTAAATATATTTCATCTATACCAGCTTGGTTCTGTGGTCCCTTAGTAACTAATTGCCCTCGACTCAGATTCCATTGTGCATATGTATGTTCTTGCCATGAGGTTAATACTCCCATATCAAAAAAATGATTATTCCATTGGGCAGCGAGGTAGGCTTGTGGTAGTGAAATGCGTTCATTTAGTTGATTAATTTTGTGGTGTTCTTTGTCGGTACCGCGACGCCAGATCATTCCAGTTTCTATGCGACCAAAATGTTTTTCGCTTATACATTCACTACAGTAGTTGGGGGCATCAGTATGCAATGAGGCCATCACCACTACTGCAGTCATAATAGACTGCGGCAATGCTATCATAATAATAGGCCTTTTTTTTATTTTTGCATGACTGTGCAAGATTCAGGATTAGCACTACCGGGAGAACCAACGATACCATCATATTCGGCGTTAGCAATTGAAGATACGCACCAATGACTATCAAGAGACTCATTTTGTAAGTTTAAGGGATCACGCATGTAACTATGAGCTTCAAGTAATGGAGTTAGCGGATCATCCTTTTGTGGGTAAAATACTTCATCAATTATTTGATCACCTAATGCTAGTTGCAAATTAATCGTTTCAGTAGTTGCAGGATTGATTGGTAATAAAGTGTCCTTAGCCGAACCAATAGTTGCAGCTACTGCAAAACCATATGTTTCAGCATTAAATCCACCAATTATTACATAAGAATTTATCTCTGTTTTTATGCATTCACTTATCGAAGATGAAGCGAGCGTCCAGGTTTTTGAGCTGCCAGTAGGAGAAATATAGGTTAGGGCGACACCATTAAGATCGATAGCTGCTTTAGCATACAATTCGATCCAATCACGTCCGAGGTCAGCCCCAGCGGGGTCAGCAAAAATTTCGTTTAATACGATATCACCCAATTTAACTGTTTTTACTTGGCGTTGCATGCCATGATCCATACATAATGAACCACATAAGTTGGGTTTGCCTGGTGTACCATTTTCATCAAATAAACCCGTAGCTTCAGAATAACAGAAAGCTTCTGGAGTATCGTTAGCGTCTATATTCATAATATTTGGCCATAAGCTTGCAGATTTACCGGAGCTAGGTGTTGGTGCAACAGCATGATCAATAATAATGCTGTTTGCATTGGCTAATTCAATATTAATGGCCATACTGTTTGGTATTGATAAATTATCGATAACTGCATGTGCGTATACTGCCCCCGTTAGTTCAGGAGTATCTGCAGCACCTATTACGGCAAACTCTTGAGGAAGTATGGTTATACATTTTTCATTAGAAATGATGTAAGAGGTGATATTATCCGAATCAATTGGTGAGATATTTAAAATTAATCCATTAAGATCAATGGCCGTATTGCTATTAGACCATAATTCAATCCAATCACGTCCACCATGTTCAATGCTCACAAGGGATGATTTCGCAAATATCTCACTAATGATTAGGTCACTTTCGTCGGGTGAATTCACTGTTCTAATATTTTCACCATCTTTGCATGCTAAGGTTCCGCAGAGGTCATTTGGGGCTTTCGGTGTACCGTGATTATCTGGATCATAAAAATTTTTACCAGTACACCAAGCTATTTGTAGGTCATTTAGATTATGATCAGGTATTAATCCACCTTCAAAGCTAATACTATAACCAGGAATAACCGCAGGCATTATATTAGATCCGGCTGTTGTTCCATAGCTAATAGTATCAATAAGTTCATGGTTACATTCTAAGCTGATAGTCGCATAATCATTATTAAGGGTAAGATTCGTACCAAAATTATAATCAATATAATTAGAATTTGAGCTGCCATCGCCAATTACAAAATAAGCATGAGGCGCTAGTACGCCCGCGCCACGAATCTCATGTTGTTGTTTTGAGTTATTTTCAACGCTAACGATAATACGGTCTAAAACTACATCATGATCCGTCGGATTAAATAATTCGATCCATTCTATTGCTTGCTCGCCAGCAGGCGCAGGCATTAATTCGCTGATAATTAAATCACCGACGACCGCATTGCATTTAGCACCAATTACTATTGGCGTAGGCGGTTGCCCACAAGCCACACTTAAGAGTGCAAAAGAAAAATATAAATGCCGAAAAAAATTAAAAGCAGACATGTTCTCCCCCCAAAAAAGATTGCCCTTAAAATTGGTTAACGCCACTTGTCAAGGGCAATAAAAAAATAATTATGCGTATTATCGCTATTGCGCTAGCTAATGTTCACTATTTTTTTCATTTTTTTCTCGCGAATTGCATACTAAGTACTTATTGTAAAATAAGATATATTGCTATAGCAGCAGGCTGTGAACCTAGGTTATTTATTAGTCTTACAAAAGACTAATAAATTAATGGGTTTCGGTTTAGCTTTAGTTAAAATTGAACACTTTATTGAGGTTTTAAACTATGTCACAGCAAACAACAGCGGCTTTAAACGATCCCCAACCACCAAAAATTGAATTGACACCTAAGGCTGCAGAAATGGTTAAAAAAGCTGCCGTTGAAGAAGGTTTAGATGTTTTTGCTTTGCGCGTTGGGGTTATTGGTGGTGGTTGTTCAGGGCTGCAATATTTACTTGATTTTGTCAAAGAACCTACGGCTGAAGACTTTGTTAGTGAATATTATGGTGTAAAAGTAGTCATTGACCCGTTTAGTGCAGGGCATTTGGCTGGTACCGTTATTGATTATGCAAAAGGACCACATGGTTCGGGTTTTAAATTCAATAATCCTAACATTAATAACTCTTGTAGTGGATGTAGCTCTTCATGCGGGTGTTAGTATATTAGGGACACCCCCTGATTTAGATTTAATTGCTGCAAATCAATTAGTGTTTGAACATGGTAGCCTAAGAGAAAAGGCGGCGCCACCTTCTGGAGCATGTGGATCAACATCAACTTCACCATCATGGGCGCGGACTAATGTTCGAGCCATAACTAAGCCTAGCCCTACGCCGTTGGCTTTATTGGCGGATGCAAATGGTTTGAAAAGATTATCTTGTGTTTCTTTTGATATTCCCGGACCATTATCGGCAATACGAATTACAATGTGATTCTCGTCAACAGTTGCACGCATCCACACACAGGGGCTTATTTGAGAATTTGTAGTATTAGCCACAGCTTCTTTAGCATTAGCCACAATATTTTCGATAACTCGATGGATACGAGCAGCGTCAATTGGTGCCTGCATATTTTTTACACCATCAAGATCCATGATTAAATTAATTCCTGCAGCATCGAGCATTTTGCGTGGATGTTTCATCACATCTTCAAGAAATTCTCTGATTGCTGTAGGCTTACGACTGATTTCGATTGTGCCAACTTTAGCAAAATCGAGTAGCTCGATAACCATGCGGCGCAGCCGCTCAGTTTCATTGGCTAAAGTTGGTAAATCACCAAGTACTGAATTTACATCCATACCGTTTTTCGCACGATGCATGGCGACATCAATAATCATTGAAATAGTAGTTAATGGGTTTTTTAGGTCATGAGCTATTGCAGCAGTCATATTGCCAATTGCAAGCAGTCGGTTATCTCGTTCATTCACTTGATGTTGTAAAGTACGGGCACGTAAGTGTGCTTGCACACGAGCACGTACTTCAAGAATATCAAATGGTTTGGTTAGATAATCATCAGCTCCAGCATCTAGACCAGCTACAGCGGCATCGCTACCGGCATAAGCCGTGAGTAAAACCACCGAAGTCGCCGAAAGCTTAGCATCTGTTTTTATAGCGCGGCATAAAGCATGACCATCCATATTTGGCATCATAACATCGGTTAATACTAATACCGGATGTATGCGTTTAACTAATTCTAAACCTTCTTTACCATCAGCGGCACTATATACACGATATTCAGAAGACAACGATTGCGCGATAAATTGACGTAAATCAGCATGATCTTCAACAACAACAATACTCGGAGTTTCAGATATTATAGCATTGGTAGGTTGAACACTATTTAATAGTTCTAGATTAACAATATCAGAAAGCAAATAAGAAGAATCAATACTATTATTAATAAGATTTGAAGTAGTTGAGTTAACGATCTGCATGTCATGCAAATTTGTAAACGTGTTTATGCTATTATCGGTCTTCACGGCTGAAGATGGTTGACGAGGAATTAATACATTAAAAGTAGTAC
>JAFGEK010000015.1 GCA_016931625.1 Deltaproteobacteria bacterium
ATGACATTCGCTTAGAAATTAATATGTCTCTTCTTTAATTTCAAAATGTTCTTGTGGATGCAAACAAGCTGGGCATTTATCGGGTGCGCCCGGGCCTTCGTGCACATAACCACAGTTACGACATTTCCAACGGACAGGTGCATCTTTTTTAAATACTTTACCAGCTTCAATGTTAGCAGCTAATTTTTTATATCGTTCTTCGTGTTCGACTTCGACCTTTGCAATCATAGTAAAGCAAGTCGCAACCTCGTTGAAACCTTCTTTTTTAGCGGTTTCAGCAAAATCAGGATATAACACACTCCATTCTTCGTTTTCACCAGCTGCGGCAGCTTTTAAATTTTCAAGGGTAGTACCAAGTTTGCCAGCTGGATATGTTGCAGTAATTTCAACATCACCGCCTTCTAGAAATTTAAAAAAGCGTTTAGCATGTTCGCGTTCATTTTCGGCAGTTTCAAGAAATATTGCTTCGATTTGGCGATAGCCCTCTTTACGAGCAATACTAGCAAAATAAGTATAACGATTACGCGCTTGTGATTCACCGGCAAAAGCTTTAAGTAAATTTTTTTCAGTTTCAGTACCTTTTATATTAGGCATGGTTTCTCCTTTTGTTTGTTAAACATCCACGACAAATGCCTCTAATTTCAACATTTGTTGTTAAAATTTCCCCTAATGACTTGACATGCTTAGGGATTTTTAAATTATTAAATTCATTATTACAAAAGTCACAAATCAAGCTACATTTATTACATATAAAATGGTGGTGGCGAGCGGGATTAGCATCAAACCGCGTGCAATCACGCGAAGGGCTGATAGTAGTAAATAGACCCAAGTCTGATAATAACCATAAAGTGCGATAAACAGTATCTAATGAAAGTGATGGCATACGTTGACGAACACCATTATGAACCATTGCAGCATCAGGGTGTTTTCGGCTTAATGCAACTTCACGAAATACCTCAAAACGTTGAGGTGTTAATTTTACCCCAGCTTTATTGAATGCCTCTTTGCAATGTTGCAACATTTTGTCTAATTGTTGTTGTGAAGGTTTCATAAGTTTGATGAAGATAAGAAAAATTACGAGCTAGTAATAAATCGTAATAGGCAGTTGATTGTCAATGGCAAATTATAAAAATAAGGTGTTAAAAAAAAAGAAAGACCTATCAACGATATGCTGAAATTTAGAATTATTTGATAATATAGCGTTTGCGCTTCATGAGATTAAGGTTAATAGACGTATGCGTGACGCTGAGGTCGAGAATAAGGCATTATATGACCAAGCAGCAGTGTTGCTAATGTTGGTCGATAATAAATATAAAATTCGTAAAGCTAATTGTCGGGCAGAAAAATTTTGTGGCCGTGATGAGATAAATGGTGTTTCATGTGGTGAGGCACTGGGATGTATACATTCAACTGATGATAGACGTGGCTGTGGTTTCGGGTCGAGTTGTGGTCTGTGTATATTAAGAGAAAAAATTTTACATACAATTAATAATAATTACGAGCATCAGCAAATTCCTGCGACAATGACGGTTGTTGATAAAAAAGGTCATAAATCTGAACTTCATTTTTTAATATCAACAACTCCGGTTATATCTGGTGAGCAAAGATTAGCTCAGGTTTGTTTGTTAGATGTTACAGAAAATCGAAAAGCTGAAGAGGCTGGATATACTGAAAGCAGGCGCGCTCAACAATATTTAGATATTGCAGGGGTTATTATTGTGATTAATATTAACGGAATAGTTACTTTAATTAATAAAAAGGGTTGTGAAGTACTCGGATATCCAGAAGAAGAAATAGTTGGCAAAAACTGGTTTGAAAATTTTATCCCAGCACAAATTCGCCCTGAAATATTAAATATAGCATCACAAGTTTTATCTGAGCAAAATGAGAGTTCGTCCTATCATGAAAACGTAGTCCTAACAAAAACTGGTGAAGAACGACTAATCGCATGGAATAACACCATTGTTAGAGATAATAATGGTGAAATCGTTGCACATATAAGTTCAGGTGCAGATATAACCGAAAATAAACAAAACGAAATAGAACGTCAAATAGCTCAGCAAGAGACAGAGGTGCTATTGCGAGCAACACGAGAGGTATTGTTAGGTAATGATTTTTTAAGTGCAGCTCAAAATATCTATAATATATGTGCAGCGCATATTGGCGCAGCAAAAGGATATTGGAGGCTAAAAAATAATGCAATTGATAAAAATAATGCTGATATACATACCTTATATAATGGTCAAGAAATTAGTTTGGTAAGTGAAAAACAAGAAAGTATTAATGATAGTATTATTGAAGAAGAAATTGCAAAACGATGTCGCGTCCTTGTTGTCGATGATGAGGAAAGTATCCGTAAGGCAATAATTAAAATGCTTTCTGAACACGATGTTGTTCAGGCCAATGGTGGGGCAGAAGCAAAATCAATTATCGAGAAAGATCAGAATTACAATTTAATACTTTGCGATGTAATGATGTCAAATATTTCAGGTATCGAATTTCATCAGTGGTTGAATACTAAATACCCAGAATTAGCAAATCGCCTAATATTTATTACTGGTGGAGCTTTTACGCCTAAAACTAGAGAATATTTAGCAAAGATAAAAAATTTGCAATTAGAAAAGCCATTTGATTTTCAAAGCTTGCAAAAGGTTATTGATGAACATATGATTTTGGCGAAAAAGAATTGATGAAAACTAGAATTTTATCCAATAGTCATTAGCTAGCAAATAAAAAAACTCGATTTTAGGGTAATTATTAATTTATTTTGTGTTTGGCACGAAAAAAGTATGAAAAAAGGCGCGGCAGCAAAAAAATCACTCAGTGATAATTAATATTTGACTTTCAAAATACTGATAAAATGGGCATGATGTGCCGCATTAGAGGCAAGCCGTATTCCCTTTGTTAGCTCAAATAGCTAGGAGGCTATCTCAATGTACATTATGAAAAATATAATTAAGCTACTCGGCATTATAACCATTGTAACTTATAGTTTCGGTCATTTTGCCCAAGCTGCTGAACCAGGTAAATTGTTGGTTTGGATTAATGGCGATAAAGGTTATAACGGATTACAAAAAGTTGGTGATCAATTTTCGCAAAAAGCCGGGGTATCAGTGGTAGTAGAACACCCTGAGGCAGCAACCGAAAAATTTCAACAAGCAGCTGCAGCCGGTAAAGGTCCGGATATTTGGTGTTGGCCACATGATCGTATTGGTGAGTGGTCACAAGCAGGCCTTATTGTACCAATAACCCCATCAAAAACTGTCAAAAACAGTATTGAGCCATTCGCATGGAACGCATTTACCACTCAAGGAAAAATTTGGGGTTATCCACTATCTATTGAAGCTATCGGCCTCATTTATAACAAAGCATTAGTAAAGAATGCTCCAAAAAGTTTCGATGATGTAATTAAGCTTGATAAAAAACTAACAGCTCAAGGTAAAAAAGCTATTTTATGGGACTATAACAACACATATTTTACTTGGCCGATATTAGCGGCAAATGGTGGATATGTTTTTGCAAAAGATAAAGCGGGAAATCTTGATCCCAATAAGGTTGGTGTTAATACAAAAGGAGCTATTAAAGGAGCTGAACTTTTAGATAAATTAATTAAGACTGGTGCAATGCCGCAGGGTGCATCTTACGCCCGTATGGAATCAGCCTTTAATAATGGCGAAGTAGCCATGATGATTACTGGCCCGTGGGCATGGGATAATCTTAGAAAGAGCAAAATTGATTTTGGCGTTGCTCCAATTCCAGATGTAGGCAAGAAACATTCAAAACCATTTGTCGGCGTACTTGGTTGTATGATTGCAGCTCCTAGCCCGAACAAAGATATTGCTAAAGAGTTTTTAGAAAATTACGTTCTTCAGGTAGAAGGTTTAAAAACTATTAATGTGGATGTTCCCCTTGGTACTCCAGCTAATAAAGCATTTTTTAAAGAACTAGCCAGCAATCCAAATATTAAAGCCACAATGGAAAATGCGCGGCGCGGTGAACCAATGCCAAATATACCGCAAATGGGAAAATTCTGGTCAGCTATGGCTTCTGCCCTCGAAAATATTACCAACGGTCGTCAAAAGCCCAAAGAAGCGCTTGATGCAGCTGCGGCAAGAATTTTGGCGAAGTGATGTAGTCATCTATTTAATATAATGGGGGAGGGGGGATTTTTCTAGGGCATGTTCGGCAAAATTGTCAAAGGCGTAGCTATAACGTTGCTCGCTGCAGTACTACTATACCTTGTTGGTTTAATATATATACGAGGTAATCCTTTGTGGGCAGTAAGTTTTTTGGCACTCTTGGTATTTACTTTTTATATCTTTTTAGCTCCTCGTGCATATAACTATCGATATTTATTTCCCGGTTTGGCGGGTATTGCCATATTTGTTGTATTTCCTTTGCTCTATACAGTGCAAATAGGCTTTACCAATTATAGTGCGGTAAACCTTTTATCGTTCGATCGTGCTAAAAAATATCTTCTTGACGAGACAGTTCGTAAAGAAGGTAGCGGTATGCACTTTTCATTATATCAAGATAATGAAGAATATTGGTTAGTTTTGCAACCTATGCAAAATGAAGATGATGAAACAACAGCAGAACAAGCTGATATTGACAGCAATAAACAGAGTTTTATTACATCGCGTATAAAACTATTAACTGCAACACTTAAACAACCGTTAGATGCTGTTTTGCAAAAAAACGATACCAAACAAACAAATGAACCACTACCGATAAGTCGTATAATTAAATTACGCCAGGCATTAAGTAATATTAAAGTGCGTCTACCTGATGGCGAAATATTATCATACGCCGGTATACGTGAGTTTGCTTTTATGCAATCAGTTTATACTGAAGGCCCTGAAAACTCTCTTAATAAACGAGCTACAGGTGAGACTATTAAACCTAATTTCGATACTGGTTTTTTTGAAACCACTGCAGGCGCAAGGCTTTCACCAGGTTTCAAAGTTGGGATTGGTATTAATAACTATATCCGTATGGCAACTGACCCAGAATTTAGAAGACCCTTTTTCTACATTTTTATATGGACCGTTGTTTTCGCTGGGTTAACTGTATTTTTTACGTTGGCAGTTGGTTTTACGCTTGCGGTAATTTTAAATTGGCCATCACTGCGATTTAGCACTATGTATCGTACTTTGTTGTTTTTGCCCTATGCCGTACCAGGCTTTATTTCTATCTTAATTTTTAAAGGGTTGTTTAACGCCAATTTTGGCGAAATTAATATTATATTAAATGCACTATTCGGTATTAAGCCCCAATGGTTTGCCGATGCCACGTTAGCCAAAATTATGATATTGATTGTTAATACTTGGCTTGGTTACCCATATATTATGATTTTGTGTATGGGTTTTATCAAGGCCATACCTTATGATTTGTATGAAGCCTCAGCAATTGCAGGTGCAGGACCTTTAACTAATTTTTTTAAAATTACTTTGCCGCTTACCATAAAACCACTAATGCCATTATTGATTGCTTCTTTTGCATTTAATTTTAATAACTTTGTTTTAATTTCACTATTAACCACCGGTCGTCCAGATTTTCTTAATACTCATGTACCTGCAGGTACAACAGATATTTTAGTGTCTTATACTTACCGCATAGCTTTTGAAGACTCTGGTCAAAATTTTGGCTTAGCGGCAGCTATTTCGACTGTTATTTTTGTAATGGTTGCATTGTTATCAATACTGAACTTAAAACTAACTCGCGTTAATCAACAAGAATCACGTTGAGGTCTTATATACATGATTGTCCAAGGCAAACATCAACGTTGGCGTAAATTAGCGGCACATATTTTTCTCATAGTGTTTATTGCCTTAATTATGTTTCCGCTTCTAATGATTATATCCATTTCGCTTCGTCCTGGTAATTTTGCTTCAGGGACGCTTATTCCTTCTGATCTTAGTCTTGAACATTGGAAACTAGCGTTAGGAATTTCTTATGTTGGTGCTGATGGTGAGTTAGTTAAACCACCATTTCCAGTGATGCACTGGCTATGGAATTCTGTAAAAATAGCTGGTATCTCTGCATTTGGCATCGTAGTTTTAGCAACAACTGCAGCTTATGCCTTTGCGCGTCTGCGTTTTAAATTTAAAACTACAATGCTTAATACTATTATGCTGCTGCAGATGTTTCCGTGCGTATTGGCTTTGGTGGCTATATTTTCAATTTTCGATACTATTGGAAATTATGTGCCATGGCTGGGGGTTGAAACACATGCTGGTTTAATTCTTGCCTATCTTGGTGGCATTTCTATGCATATTTGGACTATCCGTAGCTATTTTCAAACGATACCAGTTGAGATTGAAGAAGGTGCAACGGTTGATGGGGCTTCACCTTGGCAAGCTTTCATTCATATATTATTGCCAATGGCAATACCGATTTTGTTAGTGGTTTTTGTTTTGGCTTTTATTGGTACTATTATCGAATACCCGGTAGCATCAATTCTTTTACGTCAAGAGCAAAATCTTACTCTTGCAGTAGGCTCAAAATATTATCTCTACGAGCAAAATTATTTATGGGGAGATTTTGCTGCCGCCGCTGTGCTTTCGGGTCTTCCTATTACTTTTGTTTTTTTGCTAGCACAACGTTGGATAGTATCAGGGTTAACTGCCGGCGGAGTAAAGGGCTGAGTTATCATAAATTTGCTGGGCAATTAGTGTTTAAGATAAGCTAGAGTAACTTGGGATTTTATGTTTGGACTACTTTTTTTAAAAGCTTGGCGTTTTTGATCCACCCACTAATCCTTAAGGTTGTTGGTATAAGTTCTGTATCATCCCTGAGGCATCTTCAGGAATATCCTTCACATCTAAAGGCCGAAAGTCAGCGAGGCGCGTGAGTTCAGAGAGATCGAGACCACGTTCGCGAGCAACATCGACTAGCTCTTTGGGTGGTTTACCAAGTGCCCTGTTTTTCCTACTGCGTACAAGCGAGCTTATATTCTATAGTACTCTGCTCAGGTTCATCGATCGCATTACTCGTTTACCGCGTGGCACAATGATCCCTGAGGCAATGCGATTATATTGCGAGAATATTGCACTAAAGGCACAGCTAGATGCGCTGCAATGGCACATGGCTCGACTTGGGCGGCCAGCACAGCGAGTCTCAATAAGTACGCGTGCTGCTCAGGTATTTGCATACTTGCTCACGCGAGGTAACGAGTTTTTCTTACGCTACTCTTTGTCTACCTCGATACGAACGATTCGGCGCTGGTCCAATCGCTTGCTACACCTTCGTTTGCATACTGCATCGATTAGTGTGCTTAGGGTTGCAAAGTACTTGCTTATTCGCCCTAACTTAGTATAATACTAATATAAGATGAAAAATCTGATAGTGCCCTTACGTGCTATAAAGCACACTATTCGCTCTGATAATTGGCGGCCAGATCCGCATCTGTTCAAACAAATAACTAAGCGCAATATTGCATTAGTTGATGTTTTAGCAGCAGTGGTTAATGCAAAACGAATCGAGCCGCATGATATGCGACCACTTCATCAGAGAGGAGAAAGTTTTAGAGTTTATGGTCATAATAATGATGGCAGGCACCTCGGGGTTGGTGTTGAATTAGTCATAGATGATGACGACAATTTCGTTGTTATCATTACAGCCTTTGTAAAGGAGAAATAAAATGACCAAACCGCTTAATTGCAGTTGTGGCGGCAAACTCAAGCCAAATACTATTAAAGATATCGATCTTACTCCTCTTTTTGGTATACGCGGTACATTTAAAGAAGCAGTACTCGGATTGCGTTGTGATACTTGCAAGGCTGAGACTTTCACTGCGCAAACGATTGAGCAAATGCTTGTTGCTTTAACACTTGTTGTTTTATCGCAACCTCGTATTCTCACTGCTAAAGAAGCACGGTATTTGCGTAAAGCTGTTTTATCATTAACTCAAGCAGCTCTAGCAAAACGTATGGGTATTAATGTAATAACCATTGCCGACTGGGAACGTGGCGAGCGACCTTTATCTAAAGAGCATGACTACGAACTCAGAGGCATAACTTTAGCAAATCTTTTAGAACGTCCATCTACTCTTAATTTTTATTTTGATGCAGTCAAACAAAACATTGCGCATATCTTAATGTCGCCCAGAGTCACAGCACCACCAAAGCGCGTTAAAAACTATGTAGTAAAAGCATTGGTAAAACCTGCGGCTTAAACGTGCAAAATATCTATACGACCCTCCCCATCCTGACTCTTGATCTCATCTCTGTAATTGATCGATTTTATTAGGCTTTACTTGATGCCCTCTTTCGAGGGCATGACGTAGAGAGTTTTACGTAACTCCTCGTCATTTCTACGAAAGTAGGAATCCAATTCCGATAAAAGTGAAAAATGAGACTAAGAGTCAGCCCCATCTCCTCTATTATCGCGGTTCGATATGCGTCCGATAAGGGGAGCCAACTTCTAACTACCAAGAAATATTATAATTTTTACACACCCCAAAATCGCATTATCGAACTTACGAACTTAAAAAAAATATAACCCCCACATAGGCTTCACATACACCAAAAACAAGTGTCAGTTGCCTATGTGTGTTATTTTATGGAAGTAACGCTATATGACCACACAAGAATTTATAAGTTTTTGCAGTAAGTAGAGCCACTTGCAAAAGTCGAGCAACCATCCATTTTTGTCATTCCCACGAAAGTGGGAATCTATAACTTATTGATATTGCACACCATTCTGGATTCCAACTTTCGTGGGAATGACTTTATTTTTGTTATAATTGTTAATTACATCGAATTTTGCAAGTGGCTCAGTAATTAAAAATTTCTCGTTTGTTTGATCTTCCCCTGAAATACTAAACCAGGGGAAGATCAATGACATCATAGACCGTTTTTATTACGATATTCAGAGATGGTATACTATCGATTGGGTAGATTAGAGAAAACCAAGAATAATTGAAAAGTGTGATATCTTAGCAGCGAATGCAGTGAAAGCGCGTGATGTCAGACAAAAAATCAGCAAAACGGTAAAGGAATAAATTAGTATGGATAAAAAAGTCGAATATTCTTTGAAGCATGGCTTTGATGAAATGGATTTCGATAAGGTTACTGACATGCTGAAGGACACTTATTGGTGCGCAGGTATCAAGAAGGCCGAAGTCTTGCAAAGCGCCACTAACTCGGCGCTTGTTGTCGGTGCTTTCGCTTTTGATGGCATGCAAATCAGTTATGCACGTGTTATTTCAGACAAAACCCGCTTTGCTTATATTTTGGATGTGATAGTGGACGAGTCTTGTCGTAGACAAGGAATTGGTCAAGCAATGGTGACCCATATCTTAACTCACTCGGAATTGAAAGACGTCTATCAATGGGTACTTGCCACCAAGGATGCGCACGGGGTGTATGAAAAAGTCGGTTTTAAGTCTTTTGCGAAACCGGAATATTGGATGGAAATCAGATATCAGAGGCCAGAAAGGTAGTTGTTATTAAAAACAGCCAATAGCAATAACGCGCAATAGCAATATTAGGTACCAAACACCAACACCTAATAAGTTAGGCAAGATTGGGATGTGGCAATTGATTATTCAGTTGGCGTTAACACTTTAGTTAAAAAGGTACCTCAATTCACCAATTTACTGTTGGAAAAGCTTTTGCTGGTTTAGCTATAAAGTAACCTTGCATCAGGTCTACACCTAGTTCGATACATTTATTTCGTTCGTTAGCAGTCTCGATGCCTTCGGCGACAACCAACACATCCATTGCTCGGCATAAATCGACAATCGAATGCACTAGTTTTTGTTTCGTTTGATTGGTGTCAACATTACGAATGAGTGCCATGTCGAGTTTGACGAAGTTGGGTTCTAGTGTTGCGAAGCTTGTTAAGCCGGCATATCCAGAGCCGAGATCATCTACAGCAATGCGGTAGTGCTGCTCACGTAGATAGTAAATAGTTTCAACCGCATTGGGAATTTTGTCGAGGGAGGCTCGTTCGGTTATTTCAAGAACGACGCGATTAGACATTGATGCCAATGGGGTTGAGCGATCAAGCAGACTTACATCTAAAAGATCTCTTGGGTGTAAGTTGATAAAAAGCAGAGCATTGGTGCTCTGGTCTAAAAATGGATCTGGAGCAATTTCTCGCACCCGACGTCCAACATCATCGAGACGTCCGAGTGTTTCGGCAGCAGAAAGGATCGCACCTGGATTTAGTAGCGTCTTACTCTCGCTTCGCATCAGAGTTTCGTACGCGAAGATCGAACCGTCTTGGGCGTAAACAATTGGCTGGTATGCCATCCAGAGGCTTTCTAAGGCGGCATCAAGAGACACTTCAAGACCAAGAAGATCTACAGGGCCGTCGCGTTGTATGCCTTGTAGGGCAGAGGCCCTGCGTCTGATCTTGGTTATCTGGTAGTTGAAGGCGGCTTTGCGCAACGCCGATACCATTTCTTCGTGCTCGGGTGGTTTGGTGAAGTAACGAAAGGCGCCAATCTCAACGGCCTTTTTAGCGGTATCGATAGATGGTGTTCCAGTCAAGAAGATGATCGGAACATCGAAATCAAAGCGGCGAATCTCACGCATCAAATCGATGCCGTTCATCTCGGGCATAATAATATCAGTGATGATCAGGCAATAATCGTTAGCCTGTGCTGCCTTAAGCGCTTTTTTGGGGTCGCTAAAAAACTCTGGTAAATATGACTCAGATTTAAGCATACGGACTATCATTCGACCGACGGCTTCATCATCGTCAACCACCATAACCCTTAACGATGTGACACTTTCGTTTTTTTGCATTTTTGTATTACTCACGGTCACTTCTCAGTGGTTCTCACCCGTTTTTTTAATAGTGTGTTTTGATCTGTGGATGCGATAAATTGGGCGAAATCACAAAAAACCATTGCGTCAAAAACCAT
>JAFGEK010000016.1 GCA_016931625.1 Deltaproteobacteria bacterium
TAACCGGCTTAACCGTTTAGCCCCTTATTCGTGTTACCAAAGCCGCTGCCTACCATTTTTGATTTTAATCTGACAAGGGGTAATAAAGATTTATAGAGTCATTTGCGATAAATCAAAAAATTACACCAATAACTGGTCAGCCTTCATTCTCGCGATTACGGGGATATATTTAAAATTTCTACACTCTTCTGTTTGATTGCTGCTTGAAAATCTTCGTCGAGATCTGCCCAATTAACTATATCAACGCGAAATGGTAAATTTGAGTCATCAAAATCAGCGCGCATATTTGCAAAGGCTAAATCATCAAGAGGGGTATTACTGCATATAGCAAGATCAAGGTCAGAATATTTACGCGCCTCGCCATTGCAACGTGATCCAAACGCCAACACTATACCATCTTTAATATAACGCTTGAGAATATCGCACGTTGTTGCAAGCTCATACGCATTCAACTCAATCATTGCGCGCCTTAAGCTTCGCCAATAAATCATTAGCATCAATTGCAAATTGATCAATTATAGCACGTACTTCACCTGCTTTTTCTTGATCATAAGTATGAGAAGTAATGTTACGTTTTTATAAAAAATTAGGTGGCATTTAACCTTCATTATTATTTCGAAAAAACGGCACACGACTGAGAAATCGACTGCCACTAATTATAAAAAAGAATTCTCCCTTCGGTCGAATTGATCTATTTACGTTCAATCCAATCGATAGCTAGCTCATCTTTTTCGCCTTTAAAAGCGTGAACAAAAATACGATCGCCCCTTTTAACATAATATGCAACAAGATTACGTTGGGTTACTGGCTGGCTATAATCGATGCTGCCATCAACGCCCGCTAACAGTATTGGCAATTTCACAATTTTGCCGTGCCGGAATGTTTTCTTAAATGGCCCATTTTTTGGAGGTCGACGAACTTTAAGTTTTAAAGTCACCTGGGGAAATACGCCTTGTTTTGCTTCAAGTACTTCAGCCTCAAAACGTTCATCAGCATTTGGTGCAGGAATATTGCCCATTAAAGCTGCCATTGGTATTGGCTGCGAGGCACGGATTGAACCACCAGCTTCAGGTCCAGCACCTGAAGGAACAGAACCTCCTAAAGCCGCCAGAGCTATTAAAGGATCACCATCAATTATCTGCAATTTGGCTAGCTGTTCTAATAAAGATGCGGCTGGGATACCTTTAATTTGCAATTTGCCATCGGTGACCTGTATTTGTGCCTTTTTTAAACGTTCGGTAAGAAACTCGGCCACTAAGGTGCCATCCACCCCTTCTGCTAGTTCAAAAGTTACGCTGTCACCATCGACTTTCCAGCTGCTGGCGAGTCCTGCTTGATAATCCCCAGTCTCAGTGGCTACAACTAAAGTGTCAGCACGAACCGAGTGTGGAGCAAACAACAAAAACGTGGCAAAAACTGTTAGAATTGCTCTGGTGATCATTTGCGAATGGCCCTCAAGTTGTAACTGCTTTATTCTATGCCTAATACGACACATATAAAAGCAGCGTGTAAGAATTGGACGCCAATACCAACATTATGATTTCATGAATCTGACACTATGGCTAAAAAACCAGAAAAAACGCCAGTAGATTCTGAAACGATGGTGACCGCACCTCCCAAAAAGCGTCTTCTTCTTCGTATACTATCGCGTTTTTTAATAATAATAGCAGTATTTATCATCTTTGCTATCGGTCTTAGGCTTTATTTCAGCAATGAACGTTTACGTATAATGACCGAGCAATATCTTGCCACCAAACTGCAAGCCCCTATTAGCATTAAAGAATTAGATGTTTCATTGTTTAGTGGCGTTGAAATCGATGACATTACTATTGGCCCTCCACCAAACTTCACACTTACCTCACTTAGTTGTGATAAAATAGCGCTGCATTGGTCGTTATGGCAACTTGCCCGATTACGCCTTAACGTAACTGAATTAGCGATCAAAAACTTGCATGTCGCTCTTGAAGAAAATGAAAACGGCAGTTCTCTAACTGCTTTATTAAATAAATCGCAATCAGAGTCCGTACCAAAAAATACACCAGAAAAACAAAATAATGACGCAAACAATACTAATGATAAAAAAATTGCCCCAGCCGCAAAAAAATCAGGGTTAGATATCTCATTACCGATTCATGTAGAGATAGAACAAATTAAAATTGCCAACATATCACTTGAAACTAAAAAGCCTGGAGAAAAGGCTTACATCGATCAAATAAACGCTGAAGGTCATTTTTCTGGCAAAGAAAAAGATCTCAATCTTGATTTCTGGTTTGGCTTAGGTGAACGCAATCCTGATGGGTTAGCCGCTAAACTTAAATTCTTTCGTGAAAAACCTGCTGCTGATCTCAATACCAACTTACGTCTCGGGATTCATCTGACTACTGCTGGTCTAAAAGAGACCAAGATAGACATAAAGCTCACAAGTCAAACAAATATAGCAGCACCCTATATTTTGCCAACGCTTGATACTGCTTGGCAGGCAAATATTGCGGCAAATCTGCAAGCAGGATTAGTAAAATTACAATCATGTATTTTACAAATAGGACAGCAAACGCGCCTTAGTATCAATGGTAGTGCCAATGATATAATGTCGGCTTCACCGAATTTAAATTTACAACAATTTAAACTATTTCTTGATCTTGACGAACTAAATCCAATCGTTAGCGCTATTATAACTGATAAAAAATTTAGTGGGCGCATAACTTTTAATATTGCGGCATTTTCAACTGATCTGCAGGCCCTCATCAATCGTAGTCTACCAAACCTAAATCTAAGTATTGATTTTAATCAAGTAGCCTTAAGTTATCCTGGCACTGATATTAATAGTCTTAACGGCACAACTATCGTTAATACTATTGATGATTTGTTGAATTTCACCGCCGATCTACAAATTAATAAACTTGCATTAACTGCAGCTACAAGCGAACAACTAAAAATTCATATTAATGGCACAAGCCCGCTTGCTCCTTACTTGGGCGCAAAAAAAATTGGTTCTGTGCAAACTCATATTGATCTTGAACTCCTTAAAGCCACAACTCCAACTGCAAAGGTATCGGGGCTACAACTTACTCTTGATCTAATGCTGCCAATTGCCATGCTTTTAGCGAAAAGTAATCAAACTCCGCTCAACTTAAAAATGCAATTAGCTACTCATTATATTGCAACTAAAAATAACGGAGCCAATGGTATAAAACTAAACCTTACTGCCGACTCATGGGATTTAGCGGCCAAACATCTTTTAGCTGATGTTAATTTAAAAATTCGTGAAGTTTGGGCAAAACAAAAACAAGCAAATGTTAGTTTGCCTGGCTTTAGTCTTAATCTTTTAGCAGAGCGACAAAACGACAACTACAACCTAAAAAATTTAAAGTTAGAATTAGGTAAACTAATTAAGCTACAAAGCCAAGGACATATATATGCCGCAACTAGTCGCACACCGGTATTAAATAAATTTAAATTGGCGATGCAAATACCGACCATAGAATCTATTACGGCCGCCCTTCCAGAGTCTTTACTACCAAAAGTAAAAATTAGTGGCAATTTTGAACTTGCCGTTGATGCTAACGGCAGCTTCCCATTAGATAAATTTCAATCATATATTAAACCGCCAAAAATCATTGATGCTAACGATCAAGATCCATGGCGGGCTATGGTTTTGGCATATACTGAATTTGCTGGTCTTTGGACAACATGGTTTGAACGCGGATTGCCTGGTACTGCTAATTTAAATATCAAATTAGCTAATGCGCATATAGTTGATAATAAAAACGAAATACATGGGTTAGATCTAAATTTTAATTTTGAACTTGGTTTACATGGCCCACATTTACATCTTGCTGCTGATGTCGATCAAGTCAAACAACCCACACCAGTGCAGACAGGACATTTTGCATTTGATTGGTTTATAAATGGCGCAACATCATCAGTAAAAATCAACGCCTCAGCACAGACACTTATGCAAAAACCATTGACAAAAGCTCTCACCAATTTAAATTTTGATTTTGCTAGTCGTTACCGTTTAGGAGGTGACGCAATACTTGAACAGTTGCGTCTTATTGAAGATAATCATGGTCTTAAAGTCGATATAAGTGGCGTAGTCACTAAACCTTTAGCGATTGCTCTTGAACGTGGTTGGCAGCAACCAAAAATGCCTGGGGTCGATGCCAATTTACGTTTTGATGTCAACTTTGGCAAAACTAATAATTTCTCACAGATAACTTTAAATGGTCCAAGTTTAGATGGTATGGTTGGTATTGATGGCGCTATTCGCGTCACTGATGGTGTCATTGCCCTATCTGGGCAATTAAAAACCAATCAGTTTTCTTATGCCGCCGGAAATACTGCTGTAGAACAAATGCATGGCACACTCCCCTTTAACATCGAGCTATTAGCGGGACGTCGCAATGATGCTGTCGTTATTGCACAGCCTAAAAACTTTGGTGGCGGTTTATTATCTTTACGCGTTGCAGATGCAGAAAATTCAGCATTAATAGAACGCTCGCCTTATTATCATCGACTTCGCGCCTATAATCCTAAACGAGGTTTAACCATTCTTGCTTTGCGTAACGGACCTTATGAAATAGATAACTTACGTTTAGACGGTAAAATTACTGCAGGTTCACTTATTGCTGATTGGATTAGCCTAAGTGTTTTAGGCGGAGATATCGTTGGTAACATGGCCTTTAAAATAAGTTCTGACGCATCTTTAGGTGGAAATCTTGCTTTTCAGATTTCCGCAATTGATGCGAGCAATTTTAAACTACTTAACTTAACTCCTGGTGAAGATTCTGAACTTAATCTTGATTTACGTTTAGGTTTTCTTTTTGCACCACGCAAACGTGATCTAACTATGGATGTGAATATTACCAAAATCGGTGGATCTACTCTTGATCGTTTCTTGCAATTACTTGACCCTCAAGGTCAAGACGCACAACTGCAAAGTACTCGTAAAAATTTGCGTTGGGTTAGTATTAACGAAGTTGCGCTTTGGGTACGCTACGAGAATCTTAATATGGACATAGCTTATAGTACTAAAATACGTATTCCATTTACCCAAATTGGGTATCATCCAATCCCACGTGAACTATTACGTCGTTACTCATTAAGTGAGTTACTAAATGCATACCTGCAACCAACTATTGATGCTAAACTAGCACCAGCGCTGGGGTGGACGTATGTGCATTAAACTTAAAACAGTATCCGGGCTATTACTTAGTTTTACTCTATCGGCTTGCGTAACCGTAACCACAGTTAATATTGGCACTAAAACTTCTTTAGAACGTCAATTAGCCGGCGAACTTGAGCCAATGAGCAATGAAGAATTGCTAGTGTCGTCAATGCGGGCGCAATCACAAATCACTCAAGGTTCATTGGCTGATTTGCAAGCCCGTGCCTTAGCTGCACGCCGACGACAATTATTTAACCGTGATGATATTAACGAAGGTAAAAAACTTGGTTGTTTAGGTGAAGGAATATCTGCAAAACTTCTCTTGCGTCCTTGCCAAGCTCGCAATGATGCTGAGACTTCATCACGCTATGAACAACTGGTTAGCCAAGAACAAGAAGACCGCAATTATATAATCGACTGGGCAATTGCTGCTGATAACTCTTTAACACCCGCTGATCGCCCAGAAGTCGTGAACGTTTATCATCGTTTGCTGTTAGAAACGATGCAACGTGGTGAATATTATCAAAACAAAAAAGGCAAATGGGTGCAACGTTGAATAGCACTTGGGCACTAAGACCAAAAAACGTAACCCTAATATCGCTTCTAATTATCAGAAGTGTTTTAAGTTGTGGTGCACCTTTAACTCAAACTCCTCCACCAAAATTTGCTAAACCACAGCATGGTGTTTTTATTACACCGTTACCTTTAGTAACTACGCCCGATGATGAATTATCACCCTCTTTTTCACCTTATGGTCACAAATTAGCCTATGCTGCAAAGAGTGCGGGTAATCTTGATATCTTTGTTCGTACCAATAATGGTGCAGCCGAACGTTTAACTACTGATTCTACTGACGATACTGACCCAGCTTTTTCTCCCAATGGTAAATATATTGCGTGGGTAGCACAAAGTGAAGATGTTAAAGGTGATATTTGGATCATGGATGCAGACGGAAGCAGTAAAAAACGTCTGACTGATCGTAGTACTTCTGATTTAGCCCCGGTTTTTTCTGGTGATAGCCGTTCAATCTATTTTAATACTTTATTACCAGACTCTCTATTAATGCGTATTGATCGTCTTGAACTTGATTCTGGTCTACGACAAACAGTCGTATCAGTAGGATGGGACCCCGCTCCAACTCCTGACGGTGAAGCATTATTTTATGCTGCCCCAGATAAAAACGGTCAGGCGCGGTTATTTGCAATGCGCTTACGTGATGGTAAAACTATTACTATTACTGACGGCGCATATGTTGAAGGTATTCCACATGTTGCTCGTGATCATAATAATCAAATTCACATAATTTTTTGTCGCTTTATCGATGATGAAAGCAATGATACCACTAACGACAAAGAACCCATGATTAGTTTGTGGTCGGTACCATATAATTATAATATTTTTAATAACGCTCAACTCCCTACGCCAATCCCCTTAACCAGTGGGGCTGAAAATGAAATACTCGCAAGCTCAACTGGCAATTGGATGGCATACACATCGGGCCGCGGTAGTGATCTTGATATTAATGCTTTACCGCAAAGTGGCATCATCGATAAAAACGCAACTGCAGACGCTATTCTTAATGCTGCACGTGCAGAAGATAATGGTCCCAAAAAGCGCCTTGGTTTACGTTTTGTGGTCGCCACAGAACCTACTTTAGTAGCAGCAGCACGTTATGAACTTGGTCGTGAATTAGCTGAACGAAATCGCTTATCAGCTGCTATTGATGAACTACAGCGTGTTGTAGAACACGCTGGCAATAGTGAATTAGGAATTGTTGCTCAAATAGAAATAATGCGGCTAAAAATTTCCTCACGACTAAATGGACGCTCAATTGCTCGTGAAGCTGATGACCGCAAATTTGTTCAACAACAAACTGAACTAGCTAAAACGTTAGCTAGTTCTATGCCGCAAAGCGATTATGTTTCTGCACGAAGTCGTTCTTTTTCATATGAAGCTGCCTTTATCCTGGGACAACGCGGCAAAGCTGTTAATGGTTTAGAGAGTCTAGTTGCAGAACCTAACATAAATCCTGAAGATGGAGCTCGTGCTCTTGACCGGCTTGGCGAAATCTATTTAGCAATGGGCGAATATGAAGCTGTAGCACGAGTATCTAAAAACTTACTGCTTCGTTTTAGTAACGAGCGCTATTATGCACAACGAACTGCGCAACGCTGGGTAGATGCTACCAATATCAGTGCCATAGCTTCACCACTAGCGGCACTTGAAGCCATTAACCACGCCCATGCTGACTTACCTGCAGTTGCATCGCGTGCTGCCTTAGCTATGGCAAAAATTCAATCAACATCCGGAGCGCAAACTATTGCTATCAATACCTGGCAATATATTGCCGCAACCTTTGTTGGTGAAAGAAAAGTAGTTGCTGATGCTCTTCAATATTTAGGCGCTGCTTATGAAAAATCCGGTGACCATGAACGTGCGCTGCTTGCTTATGAACGCATGCTTGCTGATTTTGCCGATATGCGCTCGGTTAGAACCATTGCTCGTCAAGGATTAGTCAGAATAGCCACTCGTAAAGCCATTGCTGAAGAACTTAATGGCGAATTAGAAAAAGCCAGAGAAAGCTATCATCACTTAATAAGCAACGACCGCGAAATCGTTACTGCTCATCGTCATTATATTGCTTTATCTGCTGAACTTGGACATTTAAATGAAGTGATAGCGACATATAAACGTGAAGCAGATGCCAATCCTCGTGATAAATTTGCACGCTATGGCTATGGTTATTCCCTTACTTTTGAATCGGACTTATTACGTTTAGATGAAGCCGAACAGGAAATACGTGCTGTCCTTGAGCTTGATTCGCGTTTTGCCGCCGCTCATCTTACTATGGGTTGGATCCGTGAGCGTTACGAAAAACAAAAACCAAATCGTGGATGGTTAGAAGCTGCACTTGAAAGTTATGAAACCGCTCAACAGTTAGTTGATTTCTCAAGTGAACCAGAACTATGGGCTGGTGCCACTAAAAATCGCGGCAATGCTTTATTCGCGTTGGGAAAAAGTGACTTAGCTTTTGAAGCATATTTAGCCCGTGAATTATGTGGGCAATCCCACGTTAGTGCTTTAGCTGAATTATTATATCGTGAATCATTTGCACGTGTCGCCTTAAGACAAGTAGCGTACGATGTAGCACTTGATATGGCTCACGCAGCGTATCTGCTATCTGTTAAAATCAAAAACAAGCCGCGACTTGGTCCTATTACTGCTCTTTTAGGTTCTATTTATTTACTAACGGCTTCATATTCTGAGGCTCGAGTTTGGTATGATTCCTCAGCCTCAATTTATCGCCAACGTAAAGATTGGGCTCGTTTAGTACCATTGCTTCGCGGTAAAGCTATTGCTGAGCAGGGACTTCAATTAAATAATGAAGCGTTATTAACTCTTAATGAAATTCTTGATATTCTATCGCAAGGTAAAGGACCACCTGAGCCACCACATTCTATTTTTATTACCGAAATTCCTGGCAACCCCAAAAATATTACACGTGCTGCTTATGGATTTTCTAAAGGTCAAGAAGATGAATTGGCTAGAGCTTTAGCAATTCGTACATTGCGAAAAAATGGCAATTTAGCGCAGGCACTAACTTTTGATAAGCTTCGTTTAAAATTCTGGCAAAATGCAGCAAAAGATAAAAAAATTGCTCCACGAATATACCGCGAATATGTATTAGCTCTAAATGAAAGTGCTTTATTATCTTATCAAGCTGACAAATTAAACGACGCTCACGAACATTTATTAGAAGCGATAAATATTTTATACCAATATTCTCAGTGGAGCGATTTAGCTGTACTCTGTAATTCTCTATCATGGATAATTGCTTTTCAACCTGAGTTTAAATTTTCTACTGCAATTGATAAATTAGTAGAAAAATTAAACACTATTGTCAGTTCTAAAGATATTGATGATAAAACCAAACAAAACATCTCTCGTGTATTGTCGCTTTGGCTTATTACAGGTGCGAGTGTGCCAATAGAGATCACTGACGGCCAAGCCCGAAAAGACCTAAAAAGTGTACTGACTAATCTTGACGCTCATACCAAACTATTTACTAACGCCATTACTTATGCAGAAAACAGCGGTGATACTCTATTGAATAAGCGCCTGCAAAATATTGCTAAAACAATAGATACTACAAATGATAACAGTAGCAAGACGTTAGCTGATTCTAAAGAGTATAACCAAATAACTGGCTCGGATAAACAAAACTGGCGCCATGAAGTTGATAATGCCCTCGGTAGTATTCAATCACAACGTGAACAAGCATGGCTTGCAGCAATTACCGCTTTTGAACAAAACCCCGAGCCTTTAATTACACCTGAGCGTTCATTATTACTTGAATCTGCATTAAATATTTTAAAAGCTCGCAATGAAAATGAACGTGCCTGGAAACTCTTAGAAAGAGAACGTTTACTCACTCTTGTACCGCCTCTTGAACGGGTGGCAAACCCAAGCTTACAAGAAGAATGGGTACAAATACGTGATTTGCGCAATAAAGAAAACTATCAAAAACAACTTGCTGATGCTTCATCATTAATCCACGCTTTAGAAGGGCAACCTGTTGCTCTTAAAACCTTGCTCGCTACACTTAAAGATGACATTTTTATTCAAATATTTGCTCCCACAAAAACCATTTGGCATTGGTTTATTATCAACCAAAAAGAATTGCAGCACGTTACTACTGCCCCAATTAAAGATAATGAAATACCCGCTGCTATAGCTGCCTTGCTTGCTAATAGCAGCACCACTAAACGTATCTATATTGATGCAGGTGAATTATTTACCCAACCTGCCTGGTCATTAAAACTAAATGGTGATCATTTAATTAAAAAATATGAAGTCATTGAAGAACTATCATCAACTTATTTTGTTGCTGCAAATCAATTACGCAATATTGCTCGCCATGGAACCCTTATTTGGGGTGAAGGAAAAAGCGATCATAACCATGTATTTGTTGATGCTACCGCAAAAAATATTATTTCTCCCAAGGTAACAGAAAAAAACCGTCTTCTTGTGCAAATTACGCTTAAAGGCAAACTACAGCCCTCACATCCGAAATTATTGGGATATACTCAAGTTATTTTTAATGACGAACTTAAACCTGATATAAGTTTTGATTTAAATGCGCTTACAGCTACTGACGTGCATGCCAATATTGGCATTGCTGCTAATTTAGACGATAATGTGCGTAGTTGTCGGGCAGTTAGTCAAGCATTATTACTTGCAGGTATTCCTACCGCTATTCTTGGGAAATATGACGGCGATAGTAAAACTCTGCGCGATCATTTTTATAATAATACTAACACAAATGCTGCAACCATTTTTCATAGGTTAACAAGTACTGAAAAACATTTGCCAAACCTTAGATTATATGGCGACCCGGGGCTAGATAAATTCGAACGGGCTAAATTCGCATATACAATGTTAACAACATATGCTCGAAGTGCCGCTAATAGTTACAAAACTGCCCTGCAAAAATCGTCGCCAAAAAAATGGAATATCGCCAAAAATGCCTTCATTGCCCTACTTGATACTATTAATTATCTTAATGATCCAACAGTAAGCAAACTTCTAACCAAAGACGGTGATAAAAAAGCTAAAGCGATTTTAGCAAATCTTTCCCTTATAGAAGTAGTTAATCAAATCAACCTTGCTAAGGTTTATCTTGCTCTTGATGAGATTGATGCGGCTGCTACTTTATGGGAAAAAGCCATTAGTTTTTATCAACAAAAAGGTGATGCTAAGAATGCTGCGATTAACGCGCAAATGCTTGGCATGGCCTTTTCGCATGCGCAACGTGGTCAAAATGCTCTTACTGCTTTTACACGTTGTCAACAATTTGCCACAAAAGCTAAGCAAAACTTAATTACTGCTGACTGCTTAGTAAATCGCGGCTCAGAACTACGTCGGCAATCTAAATATATTGAGGCGACTAAGGCATATAACGAGGCTATCTCTTTATATGCACAAGTTCATGCAAACGATGAAGTATACCCGCACCGCTATCTTGGCTTTATCTATGAAAGTTCACTTTCAAATTACGACCTTGCTTTAGAGCAGTTTAGTACAGCCTTAAACTTAGCTAGTGCTAAAAAACTTGACGAGCTAATACCAAGTTTATCACTCGATGTAGCTCGCGTATATCGAATTCGTGGTGAATATGAACGTGCGTTAGCTCAAGTAGTGACAACCGAATCTGGCTTAGCACAAAAAAACACTCAAGCACGCTCTGAAGCTGCTCTTGAAGCTGCAAAAATCTATTGGTATCGTGGTGACTATCGTCGAGCGATTAAACGTCAAAGTCAAGGTTTAGAATTAGCACTTAGTTCCGGCAATACTTTTCTTGAAATTCAAGCACGCAGCTTAGAAGGTTTAATTGCACTTAATCAAGGTGAATTACCTCGAGCCCAGAATAATATTAGCGATGCACTTAATCTTGCTCGTCTAACCGGACGTAAAAGCGAAGAAGCGGTACAACTGCAAAATCTCGGCATTGTGCTACGCGAGGCAGGACAACTGCAAGAAGCCTTACATCAATTTCGTGCAGCTTTAGCTATTGACGAAAAACTTGGTTCTATCGAAGGACGTGCTTACGATTTGCGTCATATTGCTATAACTCTTGAGCGTCAGGGCAAACATACACAAGCGTTGCAATCTTTAAATACTGCTTTAGAACTAAGTCGTTCAATTGGTAACCGCTATAATGAATTGCAATGTGTGCTTGCTCAAGCTGAGATACTAGAAATTTTAGGTTCAGCAAAAGCACAAGAAGGTTATGCTTTTGCAGCGCGCACAAGTCACGAACTCTCTTTAGCAGAAGTTGAATGGCGTGCCCTTTATGGTCTAGGGCGTATTGCTAAAAATTACCAGGAAATACCTCTAGCACGTGACTATTTTACTAAAGCACTTAAAGTAGTCGAACGCTTAGGACGTGGTCGTACTGAAGCATACGCAGGTCACAGTCGTGATCATCTTTATGAAGACGCTATTAGCTTAGCATTAACAACAAATAATTTAGATGAAGCATATACCTATATAGAGCGTGCACGAGCTCGTCGTTTAGTTGATATTCTTTCTAGTGGAACTCTAAACTTTACTGACCCTCAAACTAAACAATTTATCAATGCCGAAATGGCCGCTAGCGATGCGGTTATTACTGCAAATCGTCTAGTTGATCGCGGTGGTGTTAATGCCAATGAAAAATTAAAAACAGCTATAAATAATCAGATGAAGGCTAGAAACGCATTAAAACAATACAATCAACGTCTTTGGCGAGCTTTAGTTATAAAACCCGTTCCTTTAGCAAAACTGCAAAGCGTTTTACCCGATAATACTACACTACTAACCTATTTTGTTGGCCCAAGTACGCTAACTGCTCTTATCATTCGTAAGTATACTATAACTTATAATCAGTTAAAAATTACCCGAGACCAACTTGAAGCGTATGTTAATCGTATACGAAAGGGGCTACAAAATTTTGCGGATGTTAATAATGATCTCACGGCTCTGGCTAATATAATTTTAAGCCCACTTTCAGTAAAGATTTTAGAAAAAACTAAAAATTTAATTTTGCTACCGCATCGCTCGTTATTTCATGTCCCATTTGCTGCCTTACCTCTTGGCAATGATCTACTATTAAGCAAAGTTGCTTTAGCTACTGCGCCTTCTGCTTCTGTGTTATTTGATCGATTAGTCGAAGCACCACGAAATAAAATACGTAGGATTGCCGCATTCGCTCCAGCTAACGACCTACCTTTTGCCCGACTTGAATCGCAAGCAGTTGCAGGTTCTCAGGCTTTTGTTGGTGCCCAAGCAAATAAAACTCGCTGGTTTACGATTAATGCAGATGCTGTTGATATCGCCGCTCACGCTCGACTTAACCCTAGCGACCCATTAGCAAGTAGTATTTTCTTTGCACCTGATAAATTCTCAGATGGACATCTTGAGTTACGTGAAATTTTTGGGCTACACAATGTTCCCTCAGTTATAACACTTAGCGCATGTGAAACTGCTAGTAGTTCTGTGCATGGCGATGAATGGCTTAGCTTAAGTAATGCCTTTTTAACTGCCGGAGCCCGTACCATAATTGCTACGCAGATGCGCATTCTGGATTTAAGCGCTGCTCTGATTATCAAGCGCTTTTATCGTGAACTTAGAAACAATAGTACTGCAGAGGCTTTACGATTAGCAGCTTTACACGTACGTAAGAATTATCCACATCCATCTCATTGGGCGACTTTTATACTTAGTGGAGATTTTCGCTAGTCTTTCCTTACCATTACCAAAATTAATAACGATCAATATCGTAAATTTTGAATCACAATACCCAAATTAGGTGCACGCGTAAGTGGTCCATCAGCAGTTATTAACGGAGCTGAAAATAATAGCGCTGTCGCTACATAAAATGAATCATACGCCGTTACATTTTTATGTAAGCGCCATGCCGATAGCCAGAGAACACTATGAGATATACGTTCAATACCCCATGCAAAAAGATCATTTAAAGCTTCATTTGCACGTGTAGTTGTTATCTCTGATTTAAGTACAGCACGCCGGAGGACAGCCATCACCTCAACATCAAGAAGTTCTGGGGCAACTAATGTTTCTTGTTCTAATAAATATGCTGCTCTTTCACCAAGCTCGGTGCGTAATAAGTATTCGACTGCAATGGATGCATCAACAACCGCAGTCATTTATATTTTCTTTCGTTTCGCTCATCTTCAAGCAAGCGCGAAGGTTTAGTTTTTAATTTTACAGAAGTACGATTTTTTAACTGATTAATAAAAATAGAACGATCTAGTTCGCGTTTAACAGCTTCGATCACTATCTCACGAATGTGTTGATTTTTCTCTTTTGCATAGCGGTGTAATCGTTTATGTAATTGAGTGGGGAGATTTTTTACTTGTAGATTAGCCATAGCATGAAATTATCATGCTATTAGCATGACGTCAATTATATGCCATAAGTTTGTTATCATAAGTTTTAAGGCATAAGTTATTACTCAAAAATTACACTTGCAGACAAAAATTGGCGGTCGCTCAACTTTTACAAGTGGCTCATTATTTCTCTGATTCTTCTGGTAATCGTGTTTCTAATGACGCCTTGCAAATATCACGATAGAGACGATGATTTATTTGTGATACTAGCATTCGCACTTCATCACGAGTTAAACGATGTACAGGCGTAGGCGCAGTAAGAGGTTCGAGTGGTGTTTGTACATACTCGGTTATGGTAATCAACCCAAGTGCGCCAAGGGCTATTCCCCCTAAAGCCATTGGCAAAGAGACGGTTTGGGGTTGTTTATCTTGCCCATATAATATCCAGCCGAAACTCGATATTGCGGTACCAAGGGATGCCATTACCGTTCCCACATAAACCCAAGTGCCGCGAGCCTTTATTTCAGCCCGAGTACGATCAATAAGAACGTCATGCTCGGCAAGTTCAGCAAGCTGATAATCTGATAGTGGCATATTCCCCCAAAAAACCTGCCATTCATCTATTACGGGTATAGCTGGATCATGTATTTTATCAATAGTCAATTGTGGTAAATTTTGTGCAGCTGGACAAAGGGCATTGTCGTCCGCCAATGCTACATGCGGACTAGTAAAAAAAATTGCCCAAATGTTAAAAATCCAAAATTTAATAAAGTATCTAATCATAAATATGGACTATAATAATCGTTGATATTAAATGAAAGACTTAGTTGATAAAACCTGATTCATTCTACATTTGACTTGTGCTAATTGTGTAAACATTAATGCAGATATTAGCAGGAAAACCTAACCCTTTAGGCGCTACATTTGATAGTGAGGGTGTAAATTTTGCGGTTTACTCAGAAAATGCATTAGCCGTAGATTTGTGCCTTTTTAGCAATGATGCCATTACCGAAACGCACCGAATCTCAATGCAATGCAATGCATTAGGCATTTGGCATACTTATATAAGAGGTATAGAGCCCGGCCAGCTTTATGGCTATCGTGCCTCTGGTCCATATGCACCTAATCATGGACACCGCTTTAACCCACACAAGCTGCTAATTGACCCATATACAAGAGCAATTGATCGACCTTGTAATAATGAAGCCGAATCACTTGCATCATTATCTGACACCTACGCCTCTGCAAACAATCATATAAACTCTAGCGATAATGCTAAATCTAACACTAGCTCTAGTGTTAGTAATAATAACAATACTTCTACTGTTGATACCGCTCATATAATGCCAAAATCAGTGGTAATAAACCCAACTTTCGATTGGCAAGGCGACACCTCGCCTAATACACCTTGGAATAAAACCATTATATATGAGTGCCATGTTAAGGGTTTTACAATGCGTCATCCTGATGTACCACCTCCTTTACGTGGTACTTATCTCGGCCTTTCTCATCCTGTTATAATTGATCATTTAAAACGATTAGGTGTGACGGCTGTACAACTATTACCAATACAGCAATATCAAAATGAACCACACTTAATTAAACGTCAGTTAAACAATTACTGGGGTTACAACACTGTCGCATTCTTTGCGCCTGAATTACGCTATGCTTCTGCCCCTGGTCAACCAGCGGTAAACGATTTTAAAACTATGGTGCAGCAATTACATCATGCTGGCATAGAAATTATTCTTGATGTTGTTTTTAATCATACCGCCGAAGGGGGTGAACCAGGTCAATGGTTATCAATGCGCGGACTTGACAACGCGGTTTACTATCACCTCGACCCAAATGACCATTCTCGCTACCGCGATTACACAGGTTGTGGAAACAGTCTAAACCTTCACCACCCGCGGGTTTTGCAATTTGTTGTTGATTGTTTACGTTATTGGAAAGCCGAAATGCATGTTGACGGCTTTCGCTTTGATCTTACTACGACATTATGTCGTGACCCCATTGATTTTAAACGACGTTGCCATTTGTTAGGCGTTATTTCCCAAGATCCGGTTCTTGCTCAAGCTAAACTCATTGCTGAACCATGGGATGTTGGTTACGGCGGTTATCAACTTGGTCAATTTCCCAATGGCTGGGCTGAATGGAATGATAAATACCGAGATACCGTCCGTCGATTTTGGCGCGGAGATGATGGTCAGGCTCCTGAATTAGCTTCGCGTATTACTGGCTCATCGGATCTGTTTCCTAATCGCTCACCTCAAGCTAGCATTAATTTTATCACCGCACATGATGGTTTCACCTTGCTTGATTTAGTCAGCTATGATCGCAAGCATAACGATGCTAATGGTGAAAACAATCATGATGGATTTGATCATAACTTTAGTCATAATTGGGGCATAGAAGGACCTACTAATGATCCACAAATAAATCTTAAACGCCAAACCGCTATGAAAAATATGTTGGCAACGCTTTTACTTTCTCAAGGCGTACCAATGCTAAGCGGTGGTGATGAATTAGCGCGAACACAAAATGGCAATAATAATGCCTACTGTCAAGACAATGAAATTAGCTGGCACGACTGGAATAATACTAACCAGTCATATTCACTCATAGAATTTACCGCGAACTTAGTTGCTTTAAGAAATTCTCTGCAAGTACTTCAACGTCAAAAATTTTTTACTGGTAAATCAAATAAATTTAATGGGCCACGAGACCTTACCTGGCTTAACGTTACAGGGCATGAGCTTTCAGCCAGCGATTGGTCGGATACTGATCTCCATACTCTAGGTATGTTAATAAACGGTAATGCCATTATAACTAATGATCAAAATACTTCGTTAATTAATATTGAGACGGTGTTGCTCTGGTTAAATGCAACTTCAAAATCTGTCAATTGTACGCTACCTAAAAATGATGATGGTAACGTGTGGATTGAACAACTTAATACTGCCGGAAACAGTCGTGGACACATCAAAAAAAATAGTATTGAAGTAGCTCCATTTGCCCTCACACTTTTGGTACTATGTACCAAATAAATGTTGATAGTATGGATCAACGTATACAAAAATGGCTTAGCCGTGACCCTGACCCCATAACGCGCAACACTCTTATTTCATTAGTTCAAAAGCAAGATACCAAAACCCTTGATGAATTATTTAGTGGTAGATTAATTTTTGGTACTGCTGGTTTACGCGCGGCTATCGGTGCTGGTCCAATGCGTATGAATCGTTTAGTAATCCGCGAAACCACAGCGGGACTGGCTACTTATGTACAAAAAAATATCGCCCATGTTAAACAACGTGGCTTTGTTGTTGGCTATGACGGTCGTTTATTATCTTACGAGTTTGCCCATGATATTTCTTGTGTACTTACTGGTTTAGGTATTAAGACATATTTATTTGCTTCTATGCAGCCAACTCCTTTATGTGCTTTTGCCGTATTAAATCTCGGCGCAGCTGCTGGGGTGATGGTAACTGCCAGTCATAATCCTCGTGAATATAATGGTTATAAAGTATATTGGGAAAATGGTGCTCAAATCATTGCGCCTCATGATACAGGTATTGCAAATGAAATTGAGCTTGCCGCTAATCTAGAAATACCTTGGTGTGAACAGGCCTTTGCAAAACAACAAAATTTATTAGTTATGCTCGATAAAGATATTATCGAACGTTACCTCTCTCAAGTAAAAAGTTTATCGCGCCATCCATATACTAGTATTCGTTCAAAATTACGCATTGCATATACCCCACTTCACGGGGTTGGCGCACCATTAGCCGAAGAAGCTTTACAGCGTGCGGGTTTTACCAATGTCTACACGGTCGCTAAACAACGCGCTCCCGACGGCAATTTTCCCACTACACCTTTTCCTAACCCTGAAGAACCTGGGGTAATGGATGCCGTAATTGCTTTAGCAAATAGCAAACATGCAGAATTGGTTTTTGCTAATGATCCTGATGCAGATCGTTTAGCTGTCGCAGTCCGTCTTCAAAATGGCGCTTATCGTAAACTTAGTGGTAATGAGATTGGCATCTTGCTTGGCTGGGATTGCATGCAAAATGCACCCCCCAATGCCTTAGTAATTACCAGTATAGTCTCTTCACAATTATTAGGGGTTATGGCGAAATCACTGGGGGTTGCTTATGTCGAAACCTTAACCGGTTTTAAATGGATGGCTAACGCTGCTATAAATCGTAAAGCTCAAGGTGCTTGTTTTTTGTTAGGGTTTGAAGAAGCCTATGGATACACCATTGGTGAATTAGTTCGTGATAAAGATGGAATTTCAGCCATGGTTGCTTTTGCTGAACTAGCAGCTGTATTAGCAAATAAAGGTCAAAGCATTATTGATTTGCTTGAATACATTTGGCGACAATATGGTATTTATGTAACTGAACAGCGCAATATTATTACTGACTATACAACACTTGGTAAAAGTTTAAGAGCTAAACCGCCAACAAATATTGGCAACCATTCAATTATTAACATTATCGATTTACTTTCCCCCAATGAGCAAAACAATATTTATAATTTACCTTGCGATGATGTGCTTATTTACGAGCTTTCAGATGGAACTCGCATTGTTGTACGCCCTTCAGGTACCGAGCCAAAGCTTAAATGCTACTACGAATTACGTGACGAAATTGCAAAATCTGAATCGCTAGAAGTGGCTGAAAAACGTGCTAAACAAAAACTTAAGCTATTAGCTGATAGTCACCAAAATATGTTGCTTAAATTGATAGCTAAGGTTTAATAAAATAATAATTATTGGCGTTGACCAATATGCATTTGCTCGATAGACAATCTTCTCGTATGTCTACTGCATCTTCTTATATTATGACGAACTGGCGTTATAAATCTAACGCTTTAGTGCCTTGGTGTCTGCGCCTCGCTGCCTTACTTTTGCCATTATCTGAAGGGATCACTCAAGGTGCTTTATTAGGCGCTTTATTTTTATCTTGGCTAGCGGGCAGATTACGTATTGGTGATGCTAAACATGCTAGTCTTCCTGCATATCTTGTTACTATTGGTCTAACTGGCTGGGTTATAATGGGCTCTGTAGCCACATTAATAAATGGCATTAGCGTACGTAGTTCAAACTTAAATAAAGCTATTTTATCAGTAGGAATATTACTCGGTATCACCTTAGTAACTAGTATTGATTTACGCGAATATAAACGTCTGCTGGTTTGCTTAATTATTGGTTCAGCAGTAACCGCAAGTTTAGGTCTTTTCCAAACATTGCTAGGCTCATTTCCGCTTGAGCATTTACTTATTAATCCTGAGCGGGGACGCATGGGGCAATTATACATCCCTGGTACTGACTATCGTGCTATGACCGGCACTTTACGCAATCGCACCAAACTTTCTGAAGGGCTAATCTTGGTAATTGCAAGTTTATCAGCAGCTAGTTTATTAGTAATTCAATTACGTGATAAAATAAAACTTAGAATTGCCTTTGTTATAGTGTTAACTACCTTACTATTTACTTTCACTAAAGCGGCGACCGCCTCAGTCATTTTTGCGCTTATGTCTTTAATAATTATTAAAGCCAAACCGCAATGTCGTAAATTTTATTTTACTACATTAGGGTTAGTCTTGATTATATTTACAATATTTGCAGCTATTAGTAGCCACTCACTAACAACTACTGATTTTCTACCGGCAACTGATATGTGGACTACCAGGCGATTTATTTGGAGTCATGCTTTAGCAATAATTCGTGATCATCCTATTATAGGCGTTGGTTTAGGTGCATATTCTAAAGTATCACCGGCTTACTTTGCTGATCCAAATTTAAATTATGCCTTTACCCTCAATACTCATTCACAACACTTAACTGCCTTAGCAGAAACGGGGATTATCGGCTTTTGCTTTTGGATAACCATGTGTCTTGGCATCGGTATGGCTTTGCAACGAGTTTGGCGCTTGCCACTTTCCGGAGCTGCGCAAGCCGCGCGTCACGTGGCGACTTTTTATTTAATAGCAATGGCGCCAATGTCTTTAGTTCACGATATATTATATCATCCGGTTACGGCTCTGTTAGTGTGGGCATGTATTGGTATTATATTAGCTTTAGCAACAACGAATAATCGGCAAATTGAGACTTAATTTATTTACTGTTTAGCCGTTTTACCTATTTCTAGCCCCATTGCTTGACACACTTCTGGCAATAGTTCTTCACTTGTTGCAGTAATTGTCGTTACTCCATTTGAAGCATTAATCGGTTGCGGATCAATAGAAATAATTTTCGCTTGATTATCAATTGCCGCTCTAACAATCAAATCAGTGACACCCACTGAAAATGATGTGCCAATAAAAATTACCGTATCGGCTTTATATGCCGCGCTCCGTACACGTTCAAATTGATAATCATCATGCGAAGTATAATACTCATCAAACCATAAAACGTGTTGGCGTAAAATCGCATTACACAATGGACAACGCGGTAAGTTGGCGTTGCTGGGTTCACGATAAAAATCTTCAAGATCAAATTTTGCCCGTAATAATGAACCTGAAGGTTCAGCATTTTTACACCCTGGGCGAGTACAACGGACCCGATCAGCACTACCATGTACCTTAATCATTTGCTTTGAGCCTGCTTGCTCATGCAAAGTATCAATATTTTGCGTTACTAATAAAAACTCACCGCGCTGTTGTTGCCATTTTTCAAGTTGAGCGATGGCGAAATGTGTTGCATTTGGTTTAACATTAAACACTTTCTCAAAACGCGATAAATACCAACGCCATGACTCTAAAGGCTCTCGCTGAAAAAAATCATATGTCGCCATAGTCATAACATCATGCTTCCAAATGGCGTCTTTATCAGTACCTCTAAATGTTGGTATGCCACTTGCCACACTGACCCCAGCGCCAGTTACAACAAGTAGCAATTCGCTTTGGGGAATTTGTGTTAGTAAATCGACTAATTGTTTAACCTTGGTATCCATCTGATAATTATTTATATTTTGATATAATCGAATTCTAGCTTAAAATTTATCATTGTTATCATTTTAGCTAGTAGATTATTGATTTTTTTAAAATTACGATCTTTGAATAAAAAATCCAAACCTACCTAAGTTCGATATTAAAACACCACTTCTAGTCTTGAGTATTCCATATTTTTTTGCATTATTAATTATTGTTTACCGTTAATTTATCGTCTATCATACGGGTATTAAATTGCTGCACTACTCCTTTTAATAATCGCTCAAGATTATCTTGTATTAATTTTTGCTTATTAAGTAGATTATTTTTACACAATGGATCTGCTAAATAGTTAAATAACCCAGTACTCTTCTTGCCATCCCAATGTAAAACATATTCATCTTGTATTAATTGATAAGTACCATCACTATAATTGCTCACAAAGCGTGATCCCTTGCTATCAAGCAAATCATGGCCAAAAGCTATAAAATCTTTTTTGCTACCGACATAACGCATGATTGTCGGCATAATATCAATTTGTTGCGCTGGTTTTTCATCACGCCCGGTTATACTGCCATCTGGGGTATAGAAAACTAAGGGCACGCGAAAACGCCCAAATAAATTTGAATACTGCGGGCGATAGTGCGCCGAGCCATGATCAGCAGTAATCACGAAAATTGTTTTCTTATACCAAGACATTTGGGCAGCCTTTTTAAAAAACCGTTCTAAGGCATAATCAGTATAATTGATCACTTCTTCAACAGCTTTAGGACCTTTGCGAAACTTGCCTATATAACGCTCAGGGACCTTATATGGATGATGCGATGATAACGAAAATAACGCTGCAAAAAATGGCTGCTTTGCGTCACCTAATGTTTTAGCAAAAAACTGAAAAAACTCCTCGTCCCAAATGCCCCAAGTACCATCATAATCAGCGTTGTTACCATATTCATTCATGCCATAATATTTTTCAAAACCAGCCATATGCACGAAAGACTCTAAACCCATCGAACCATTAGGAGCACCATGAAAAAACATCGTATTATACCCTTGCATTTTTAGTAAGCTAGCAAGGGTATTAATATGGTTAGCTGAATAGTGTGATAAAATAAACGGCTCAACTAAAAATGGAATACTGGCGGTTATCGAGGGCATAGCATCTATGGTTTTACGACCATTGGCAAATGCGTTAGTAAAAGCCAAACCTTGATCCATCAGCGAATCTAAAAACGGGGTGAAGCCTTTATAGGTACCATTTTCAAGATCACGATTTATCCAGCCGCTATGTTCAGCACCAAAACTCTCTAATATAAAAATAACAACATTAGGCGAGGTTGGCGTGCGCCCTGCTTGCGCTTTAAACACTGGATCAAAAACAGCATTAAGTTCATCTTCGCTAGTAAAGTATTGCACTTTAGGCAATGCTGGTTGTCTTATAGTGCGTATAATTGAAAAGGGTGTGTTTAATACTATTGCCATATGATTTGGCTGATCAACATACCTGCCAGCATTAGCATTAGTGATTGGGCGATGATGGCGCGTATACATACCACCGCGGCAACCAATAGAAACTAAAAACGCGGTGACTAACCAAATTAATATTGATGCCGGATAATACTGGGCGTCTCGCAATGGTGCCAAAGAATCTTGGCGAGCATTGGGGCGATATAACAACCAAAGTGCGGCAATCATGGCGAGCCACAATAAAATCAACGGCCAAAAATCAATAATTATATGGCCGGCGAGTTGACCGAGGTTTTGTTCGTGACCAAACTCTTTAAAAATTGAAGCGGTCGTACGTCTAGTAGTGAAACGATAAAAACCAATATCAAAAATATTAAAAAACAGACCTATAGTGTTGGCAATCACAAAGGCCCAACGCATAAAAGCTTGATACTTTGGATGGCTGCGTAATCTAAGCGGCATTAAGCTAGCTTGCAGAAATAATGCGTTAGTATAGCCAACCGCCGAAACGTCAAATACCAAGCCACCCAAGAAAGCTCGGTGCAATTGCGCCCCACTCATGTTAGCGAAAAGCTCGCTATTAACGAGATAAAACACCAAGCGACATGCAGAATATAACAACATCACCAGCGTAAAACGCCAGAGCATGGCAATATAGGCATCTTTTTTAATCATAAGGCCATTGGCAATAGCGCGACTGGGTCAGCTTCTCAAGATGTCAGGCACGAAATGCACTTTTAAAATCTGGATATATCTTTCAAGTGCCTGGTTGGGGTCATTAGCACTCCATACTACCGGGATCAGGCCTTTTCTAATACAAAATCTAGGTGAAAACATGTGTCCCAATTCTGCGATGTTAAATGGATGCATTTGTTTTCACTAACTAGCTTATTTTACAGTGTTTTTTAAGTCGCGAATAAAAATTTTTGGCAACATTTTCAATATATTACCGATAAATCGATAAATCAATAAGCAAAACAGTAAAACAGTTACATAATAAGTGAGCAGATACCGAAATATTTGCAAGGGGTGCAAGCAAAATATAGAGAAAGCATATGATTAAACCTATTGATAATAAACAAGCTTTACCAGAGATTGAGCGCTTGCATAACGCACCCTTAAAAACTCAAGACGAATGTGCAAATCATAATATGGTGATATCTTGTAATTATTATGACTGTTACAAAGATATTAAGGAGGCAAATCATTATAATAGTATATGGGATGCTCCCGAATTGCAAAACCTAAAAAATGATCTTGATATGGCGATTATTCGTCAAACGAATGAAGGCTTATTTAATGATTCTGCAACAAATAAAATAAATATACTTTGCGCACCAGATTATGATCTTGATACTAGTAAATTTAAAGGTATTAATTTGGTTTGGACTACAGAAGGGCAACGGTTGGCTTTTGTTGCAATGAAATTTGAAGGTGATGAAGTTATAATATCAGCCGAAAGCTTTTCAGGTGTCCGTAAGGATTTGCCTGGTGCACCAAGCATCGAACAAATCAAATTATCGACATCAGATATTGTTAAAATTATTCATGATGAGAGCCCATTAGGCGGCACTATTAATTATTTTGATAACGCGTTAAAAATGCTCGAAAGCGTTATTCATACAACATATCGTAAATCAGGGCAGCAGTTTCTACAACAAAAGCAAAAAGAGGTAATGGCTGTAGTGAAACAACATGGCTATGATGGCAAAAATGTTAAACCAGCTAAGCCAATCAGCTATGTAAAAAATGCAGCTTTGCTAAAAGATATTCAAAATAAGTTAGATGGTTTACCATATCTAGCCGTAGGGGTACCAATAGATACTTACCCATCAGGTATAAAAGAAGCTTTTAGCGAACTCGAAATTTTAAGTACGCAACTACCAGATAACATAAATATAATTAAGTTTTTACAAAA
>JAFGEK010000017.1 GCA_016931625.1 Deltaproteobacteria bacterium
ATCTTATATTTAAAAGCATAAAAAAGATCTCTCACTACGTTCGAGATGACACCCATGTTTCGCCAGTATTTATTGAGAACTTACAAAGATACTAGCGAACATGCCGTAAATTTTAAGAAAAATTTTGCTTTATTTAAGAAGGCATATCAATACGCAACAGATCCTGCGTCGGCTCTAAACCCTGGCAATCAGGCAGTCGTGAAAAAAATGTCATGGGAGATAAATGAGCGTGAACGTGCTATCGATTATTCTATTCAGAATATCATTACAAATAGACAAGCAGTAGTTCGTTCTAATGGCAATATGGACGAATTTAATGAAGATTTGAGCTATTCTCTCGAGATCAGCATTTACAATCAAAATGGTGAACAGAAATATAGCTTTATTTTCTATATAAATGGTACATGTGAAGTAAAAGACTGGACGCAGAAAATTTCAGAAGATAGAAAAGAGACAGCAAAACTAGTCACTAACAACACTATTATTAAACAACAAATGCAACCAATTGCACCATTATTAAAAACTTTAACAATTAACTGCGATCGCATAGTTCCGCATGTTCGAAAGCAGTTGGCAGAATTTGAATGTCTGGCTGAGTGACAGAATACTGATTCGCATAAGCTTAGAATCTTGGTTATATTTATTATAATGTTATATGGTTTCTGGATGCCCATTTACATGGGCATGAGGTAAAATAAAAAAATGTCAAGCAAAAGATGTGTGTATGATCATGAGGCTTTCGCTTAGAATTATATAGTTTTATAAAGATAGATACATTAAGGGACACACCCTAAATTCGTAAAAATAGTAACGTTTTTATTTACCTTAAATCTACTTGCTTGATTTTTATTTCGTGCTAAAAGGCATTATTCACAAAACTCGGCACTAATGCGGGTTTGTTTTAAGTGGCCTTTTAGTGCCTTAAGTGAGAGGTTTTTCATGGCTCGAAAAATTACTGAAGATTGCATTAGCTGTGGTGCTTGCGAAGCTGAGTGCCCAAACCAAGCTATTTCGCAAGGTGACAGCATTTATGAAATCGATCCAACAAAATGCGATGAATGCGCCGGTAAAGATGAAGTTATGTGCGTCAGTGTTTGCCCAGTAGCTGATACTGCCATAGTGAAGGCTTAACTATCTGTAATTAAAATATTTTTGCTGACCAGCTAGCCATATCGGCGAGCGGTTGCCAAAAGATACCGAAAACAAGAGTCGCTGCGGCAAGCCCAAATGCCAAAAATGCCGCAGTACTCTTGCTTGTAATGTTAGGCTGTTCATTTTCATTGCGCTCAAGATACATGGCTTTAAGTACACGCGCATAAAAATAAAGCGAAATTACTGAATTAATAATGCCGACCAGGGCAAGGGCGACATACCAAAAACCACCATTTTTAATTAGTGCTGCAAAAAGATATAATTTGCCAATAAAGCCAGCAGTAGGCGGTAATCCAGCCAATGAAATTAAGAATATGGCCATGCATAATGCTAGCAATGGCGCACGTCGACCAAGTCCGCAAAAGGCACTAATATCTTCGCTACTATGCAATTGCACATTGTCACTTTTAGCGTCTTGAGCCTTTTGATAAGCACGATCAACTGCGGCGACAACAGCGAAAGCCCCAATATTCATGGCTAAATAAACCGCAAGATAAACAATTAGTGCCCCTATACCATCACTGCCACCAGCAACAACACCCATGAGTAAATAGCCTGCATGCGCTATACTTGAATATGCAAGCAGACGTTTAAGATTGTTCTGCCAAATCGCTGATAAATTGCCTAGCGTCATGGTTATACTAGCAACAATACCTAATACTAAAACCCATGGTACCGCATGATTAAGCAACACCCTACCTGCATTAGCTGTATTTGGAAAAATTAAAAAGGTAATGCGCATTAAAACCGCAAAACCCGCAGCTTTTGGAGCAACGGACAATAGCGCGGTAAATGGCGTTGGTGCGCCTTCATAAACGTCAGGACACCACATATGAAATGGTGCAGCCGCAATTTTAAACCCAATTCCAGTAAGCACAAATACAAAAGCAATTAAAGCAGCCCATTGACCAGCACTATTTTGCAAAGCTTGCGAGCCAACTATTGCACGCCCTAGGGTGGATAGTGAAAGTTCTCCAAACAGACCAAACAACAGAGTAAAACCAAACAACATTACACCAGAAGCTACACCACCATATAATACGTACTTAAGACCAGCTTCGGCTGATCTGCCACTACGGTTATCAAAACCAGTAAGCAGGTATGATGCTAAACTTACTGTTTCGAGTGCTACAAAAATCATTAATAAATGATTGGCGCTGGCTAATAAACACATGCCCAGGGTCAACAGCAGTAATAGACCATGATATTCAATGCGTCGTGAATCAGGTAATGATGGTTGATCAATACCAAGAAATATAACCAATGTAGTGGCAATTATTACCAGTCCGCGTGAAAAAACTGAAAAGGGATCAAGAGTAATAAGGCCATTAAAAATTATTGGCCGATTGCTAATAAAAGCAAACCCGCCAGTAGCAAACAATAAAACTAATGCCGCGACCAAACCTAAGCCAGCCAATAGCGGAAAAATGATTTGCCTTTTTTTACCTTGGGGAGCGATCAATGCCTCAAGCAAAAATATTATAACCATGGTGGCTGCAATAATAAGTTCAGGCAGCACAAACATAAAACTGTCTATATTACCGATGCTATTCACTACACGCTCCTCATTAAAGTCCGGTCATTAATCCAGTCTTTACTGCTAATGGTTGCACTAAAGCATGTAGTGTTTTGTTGATCAGATTAAGTACCGGCATTGGATAAAAACCAAGGATAACCATAGCAGCAGCAAGCGGATATAATGTCATACGTTCGCGCCAATTGAGATCTGACAAGCCGACATATTTTTCGTTTGGTTTACCCAAAAACATGCGTTGCATTGTCCATAGATAATAGGCAGCTGTAATAATCACGCTGGTGGCAGCGATAATAGTTATTACTTTGAACACTGGGAACGAACCCATAAATACTAATATCTCAGATATAAAACCATTAAGACCTGGCAAACCTAACGAGGCCATGAATGCAAGACCGGTGATTGCGGCATACTCAGGCATAATTTTGGCAAGTCCGCCAAACCCTTCAATTTCACGGTGATGAGCGCGGTCATAAATAACGCCTGCTATTAAGAAGAGCGCCGCACTGATTATACCGTGGTTCCACATTTGATACACCGCGCCTGATATCCCCTGCGGGGTAAATGCGGCCATACCCAACAACACAAAACCCATATGACTAACTGACGAGTAAGCAATAAGTTTTTTGAGGTCTTTTTGCGCCATACAAACAAAGGCGGCATAAACTATGTTAATAACCCCAAAAATTGCTATAGCCCATTGCGCCCAAATAGTAGCATCTGGCAAAACTGCAAAATTAATTCGTAGCATGCCATAGGTACCCATCTTTAATAGAACACCTGCAAGTATGACTGAGATAGGTGTAGGCGCTTCAACATGAGCATCTGGCAACCATGTATGAAATGGAAACATCGGTACTTTGATCGCAAAAGCGATGAACATGCCAACCCAAATAACCTTAGTAAAAGGTAATTCTAATATTGGCGACATTAGGGCAAACTTTTTCGCCTGGCTTGCCAGAGCCACTAGATTGAAAGTGTGCTCAGCTATAGTACCATCAACTAGCGCGGTTTTATCTGAAGCGAAATACAATGCTATCATACCTAAAAGCATCAACACTGAACCGGCTAGCGTATAAAGAAAGAATTTAATCGCTGCGTATTCACGACGTGGTCCACCCCAAATACCAATGAGAAAATACATTGGCAGAAGAACTAATTCCCAAAACACATAGAACAAGAAGAAATCAAGCGCACAGAAAACACCAAACATACCAGTTTCAAGCAGCAACAATAACGCAAAGAAACCTGGTTGTTGGCGCCGTGAAAAATGCTTAGTATCGTCAGCGGCAATACCCCAAGGCATTGATGCAATAACGGCAACGACTGAAACTATTGCAGTTAGCACCATCATTGAAATGCTAATGCCATCAATACCAACAAAATATTCTATGTTAAATGAGCGTATCCAGATAAAATGATGCACAAATTGCATCTGGGTACTGCTTGAATCGAAGTTAGCCCACAAAATTACTGCCATTGCTAATGATGGTAGCGACGCCAGCAGTGCAAATAAACGCGAGCAGTTATTCACTGTTTGTGGTGATAGCTGCAGCAATTTGCGTAGCATGAGTAAAAGACCAATAGCGCCGACACCAAATAGCGGCGAAAAGGTCATCCAAGTAAGAAGTGTTGACGTAGTTTGCATTGCCATGATTAATGAAAACCTTTAGCCATAAACGTCTATAAGAAAACGAGTTAACACTATAAGAAAAACTGCACCAATCGCTATGCCCATTAAATACTGAGACAATCGACCAGTTTGTATTTTGCGCACTTGATTACCAAAGCTGCGAATAGTCATACCAACTAAATTGACAATACCATCGACTATATATGCATCGATAAGACCATCGATAACGGCAAATATGCGAGTTATTTTGCCAGTGAGGTTAACAACACCATCAATAATATTTTTGTCCCACCAGGAAAAAAGACGCGAAGTAAACATAAAGCTTCTTACATAGGTAGCTTGATAAAACTCATCAACGTAATACTTGTTGTAAACTAAGCGATTTAACCCTGGAAATCTTGCCAGTATACAGGCAGGTACTTGACTTTGGCGACCTCGATACATCCACCAGGCTAAGACTAAACCTACAGTGGCAACTGCAATCGAACTAAGCATCAAAACAAGTTCTGCACTATGAGCTGCATGACCTTCAAGACGCTCAGGCAACTTTGCAGCATGTTCAAATACCGGTTCTAACCAATGCTCTAGCCAAGGTGCCTTGCCCGTCCATAGTATAGGCAAACCAATAAATGAGGTTAATACCGCGCCAAGAGCAAGTACGATTAATACACTAGTTATAACTTTAGGTTGTTCGCGAGGAGTGCTGTTGCTATGGCTTTCATGACTAGAGTGAGTTGCATCACCATTATGACCATGACCATGCGCTTCTACTTTGGCAACCGGGCCGGTGAAAGTCATAAAATACGAACGCCACATATAAAACGAGGTAAGCCCTGCGGCAATGAAGCCTAAGAGCCACGGCACGAACCCAGGCACTAATAAACTATTAGAGTTAAAAGCACGCCAAAGGATTTCGTCTTTTGAATAGAAACCAGCGGCAATAGGAAATCCCGAAATCGCTACACAAGCCAGCCAGTAAGTCCACCTGGTTATTGGCATAACCTTACCGAGCCCGCCCATTTTACGCATATCTTGTTCATGATGCATGGCCAAAATTACTGAACCTGCACCTAAAAACAAGCATGCTTTAAAAAATGCGTGAGTTAATAAATGATAAGTGCCCGCCCAAAAAGCACCAACGCCAACACCAATAAACATATAGCCTAGCTGTGATACGGTTGAGTAAGCGAGTACCTTTTTTATGTCGTATTGAGTAACACCTATAGTGGCAGCAAAAAGTGCGGTGACCGCACCAACAACTGCAACAATGGTCATTGCTAACGGGCTATGCACATACATAAAATTCATACGTGCAATCATATAAACACCAGCGGTCACCATAGTCGCAGCATGAATAAGCGCTGAAACTGGTGTAGGGCCAGCCATTGCATCTGGCAACCATACATACAATGGAATTTGTGCACTTTTACCGGTGGCACCAATGAAAAAGAAAATACCTACCCAAGTAAAAATATCTAGGCCCCAGAGGGTTTTATCGGCATTGGCGGCGATCAATGATGATAGCTCGCGAAAAGTTACAGTATAGCCACTGCCAATTTGATAGCCAGAGTTACCAAATACGCCACCAATTCCCCAAAAAAGAATAAAAAAGCCAATTATAAAACCAAAATCTCCAATGCGATTAACAATAAATGCTTTCATACCAGCTTTGGCGTTATTGACGTCTTCATACCAAAAACCAATTAACAGATAAGAACAAAGCCCCACCCCTTCCCAACCGACAAACATTAATAAAATATTATCGGCCAACACCAATACCAGCATCGCAAACAAAAACAGATTGAGATAAGTAAAAAAGCGCCAAAAAGCTTGGTCATCAGCCATATAGCCTTTAGCGTATAGATGAATAAGTGAACCAATTAGCGATACCGCTAGCACCATTACTGCTGATAAAGCATCTAGGGAAAAAGCCAGATCAACTTTTAAATATGAACCGATAACTATCCAATCGGTAACTTTATGAACTAACACGCTGCCAGTAGGCGCATTATTAAGTTGCAATGCAGCTAATACAGCCACAACAAACGCCGCCCAAGGCAGAGCAATACTAATAGTTGCGATAGCACCTTTGCCAAAAGCACGCTGCAAACGCATACCAAATAGGCCGTTTATTGCTGCACCAATTAAGGGCAATAACGGAATAAATGCGAGATATTTACTGTCGACGACGGTCACAGCCATTACCCCTTGAGAGTTTCAACGCGCTCGAGATCAACGCTACGCCAGCGGCGATGCACCGCTAAAATAAGTGCCAAACCAACAACTGCCTCAGCAGCTGCTAATACAATAATAAAAAGGACAAAAGCTGCACCAATAATAATTTGATTGCTATAGCGGGCAAATGCCATCATGTTGATACCAGCAGCGTTTAATAAAAGCTCAATACCAATCAACACCGCTACTGCATTACGACGGGTAACCACAGTAATTAAGCCCAGCACAAAAAGTATCGCTGCCAGCACGAGAAAATGTTGTAGCCCAACTTGCATCATGACTTACTTCGCCTTGTTATCTATGTGATGATGACGACGAGCCAATGTTACCCCGCCAATAACCACCCCAAGTAAAATTAAGCCCACCACTATAAAAGGTAGCATTAAGTTACCTGATAACATCTCACCCAAACTAGCAGTAGTCGGCTCTGGTGTAGTTAAAGAAGAGCTTTGCCGCCAAGGAGTTAAAACTGCAATTGATACCAATAAAACCAGCAGAGCCCCGCCCATTAAAAGACCAATAGGCCATGAACCACTACGATTGCTTCGGTTTACAGTTTCGATATTAGAAGTAAGCATAACCGCAAAAAGCATAAGCACGAGAATGCCACCAACATAGACTAAAAGCTGCATAACCGCGACAAAATCAGCGGCTAACATGCCATAGATTATCGCCACGCCAAAAAAGGTACCCAACAAAGCAAAAACCGCACGCACAATGTTATGAGAAAAAACCGCATACGCAGCTGTAGCAACCGTCGCTAAAGCAACACCATAAAAAATTAAATCGGGTATGGTTATATCATTCATGCCTTGCCTCGATCATCGCCAGCATCGGCACCAGAGTTCAAAACATTAGAAGCGTTATTTTCAGTGGACGCTGTATTTACAGCTTGTCGCTGCACCATAATTGTTTGGGACGCTGCAATCTGCTTAGCGCTGCGCTGTCCTTTGGCATTGGGCATTAGCCTTCGCAGTACTGAACCAGAAGGGGGACGTTTTACATTCGCATCTTCTTTTTTTACCATCTTAGCGACTGGCACTGATTGTTCAACGAAGTGTAAAAGTAAGTTATCTATATTATAAGTACCGCCTTCAAATTCTCGCGTATGATGTATAGCCCCAGTCGGGCAACATTCTTCGCAAAAACCACAATGCATACAGAGACCAAAATCGATATCAAACTTATTAATTTGCCGATCTTTGCCTTTGCTTACCTCTATTTTTATGCATTTAAGCGGACAAGTACGCTCACAAAGACCGCAACCAGTACAAAATTCAAGATCTACTTCAAGCAAACCACGTGAGCGTTCTGGTAGCATTGCCACAATTGGTTTGACTGTGCGATCAGGATATTGCAGCGTAACTGGTTTGCGCAACAGATATGAGCCCGTAACCGCAAGACCGTCACTAAGACTTTTTACTGTGCGACCGATAGCAGCAAAATATTCGCGAATAGCGCCCACTTATTTTGACTCCTCTTTTTTGCGAAAGGCACCGTAGTGGCGAACTTGCAGCTCGGGATCAAAAACACCTACTTGGCCACGAGCAAGATCAATTGAAATAGAGTCACCTACACTGCGTATATGATAAAACATGCGCTTAATAAAAAGCCCAACAAAAGCAAAACCCATCACTGTTGTTGCTATACGCACTATATCATGGGCAAGCGAAGCCTCTGGTACTAACCAAATATACAAGGCGTTTGCCGCAAGCATCGTGAAAGATAAAGGTAAAAGGTAGCGATAGCATAAGCTCATTAGTTGATCGACACGTAAACGTGGCAATGTCCAACGTAGCCATAAAACAACAAACGCGCCAAAGCTCGCTTTCGCAGCAAAAATTATCGCACCAAAACCTTGCAGCAATATCGAGTTAGCTTGAGCATTGGCTTTAACACCAGGTATTTGCCAACCCCCGAAAAACAAGGCAGTAGCAATCGCGCTCATTAAATAAACATTAGCGAATTCACCTAAGAAAAATCCACCAAAGCGCATACCAGAATATTCAACGTTATAACCTGCAACTAATTCGCTTTCGGCTTCAGGCAAGTCAAATGGTGTACGATTACCTTCGGCAACGGCAGCGGTGAAAAATAAAAAGAAACAAACAAAAGTAAATGGATTATAAAAAATATACCATTGCCAAGGCCAACCACCTTGTTGTGAAATAATGCTTTGTAGCGACAAAGAACCCGCCAATAGCGCAATAGACATCATAGATAAAACTGAAGGAACTTCATATGAGGCTACTTGCGCGGCTGAGCGTATACCACCTAACAATGCCCATTTATTATTCGATGACCAACCCGCCATCAAAACTCCAACGACGACGAGTGAAGTAATTGCAACCAAATACAAAATACCAACATTAAAATCAGTAGCGATTAAGAGCTGACCGAATGGAATAGTTGCAAAAGCACTAAACACACCAACTACTACCAAATACGGAGCTAAACGAAATAAAGGTCGATCAGCTGCAGCAGGGATGATGTCTTCTTTAGTAATAAGCTTTACGCCATCTGCCATCCATTGCAAAAAACCAATGGGGCCAACTCGATTTGGCCCAATACGACTTTGCGTACGTCCAGCTACGCGGCGCTCTGCCCAAGTTAATACACCAGCTATTGTTAAGGCGATAATTGCAACTAAGGCCGCAACAATAATAATCATTACCGCTGCAGTTACATCTGCCATTAAGCTACTGAAACCAAAAGTTGACACAATATATTGTGTTAATGCTTGCATGGTTAGCGATCCATCTCTGGCGCGAGAACATCAAGAGTTGCTATCACCGCAACTAAATCAGCGATCATAAGACCTCGCGAAACATGTTCAATGATGCTTAGTGCGGCAAAAGAACCCGAGCGCATTTTAAGGCGATACGGTTTATCACTACCATCGGCTACTAAATATACACCGAACTCACCACGTGCACCTTCAACGGCGCTGTATGTTTCACCCGCCGGAATCTTTAATAGTCGTGAAACCTTAGCACGAATTTCCCCAGTTGGTAGTTTGGCAATTGCTTGACGAACTATTTTGATACTTTGCTTAATTTCTAATACGCGCATGTAAAAACGGTCATAGCAATCACCAACCACACCACGGAAGCCAGTACCAATCGGCACTTCAAAATTTATGTCATTATAAGCACTATATGGTTGGTCTCGCCTTAAATCCCAATCAACACCGCTTGCTCTTAAATTAGGCCCAACTAAACCCCAAGCTTTAGCATCGTTTGCATTAATAGTGGCTATATTAGCTAGGCGTTTAACAAAAATCTCGTTACCTGAAATAAGTGAATCAAATTCTTTCATTACTGGTTCGAGATGAGCAACATAAGCATCAACGTCTTTTAACCATTGTTCTTCAGCGTCGTAAGCGACACCACCAATGCGTATATAATTATAAGTAAGACGTTGGCCGCAAAGCGCCTCCATTAAATCATTGCCACGCTCGCGTTCACGTAATAGGTAAAGAAAGGGCGTATAAGCCCCGATGTCCATGGTTACTGAACCGAGTGTAATAAAATGCGAGATTATCCGATTGAGTTCAGCAGCAATAATGCGTAAATATTCAGCCCGTGGCGGTACCACAATACCGGCTAAACGCTCGACCGCCATAGCATAGGCTTGACCTACAAAAATCGCTTCAAGATAATTAACTCGATCACCAAACGGTAAAAAGTTTGCATATGGATGTTGTTCGGCAATTTTTTCAATACCCCGATGCAAATATCCAACATCAGGTACCGCCTTACGCATGATCTCGCCGTCGGTATGCAAAATAAAACGTAACACCCCATGCGTTGAAGGGTGATGTGGCCCCATATTTAATAATAATTCTTCGCGCGCAACAGTAGCCACCATTTTACTTGCTCTCCGTTAGGTTATTGGTGGATAACTCGGGCTTGTGTCTGCGCGTAGGAATGCCTTGATAAAATTCGGGCTCTTGATAATCTTTACGCAATGGGAAACCCTGCCAATCATCAGGAAGTAAAATACGACGTAGATCTGGATGATCAGTAAAATTTACACCTAACAAATCAAATATTTCACGCTCATGCCAATTGGCTGCGGGCCAAATATCTTGCACGCTAGCTAATTGAGGTGCAGCTCGTTCAATGCGAGTTTTAATGACCACTTGAGCACGTTGCGAATAAGAAAACAAATGGGCTACAACTTCAATCTCATCTTGTTGTAAGTAGTCAATACCAGATAGAGCGCGTAAAAAATCAAACGATAGTGAGTTATGCAACAAATGCATGCAAGCGTGCCATTTGGCTGCTGGCACTTTTATAAACTCATCTCCAACACCTGAGATGTGCTCGCAACCTTCACCTATTTGCGTTTGTAATTTGGTTAAAATGTCGGCAGCTTGCAACTTGAATCACCCCTTATTAAGATGAATAGAATTATTAATATTAGTAGCAGCCATAGTTTCATTAGCTGCTGCATTTGTATCACCAGAATTACGTTTACTTATTGGCCACGGGTCGTGACGTTCAGGTAAACGACCGCTTGCTTTACGCATCCATGGTTCTTTAGCCATTTTATCTTGTACGAGTAAAAGCCCTTCAATAAGCGCTTCAGGCCGTGGGGGACAACCAGGGATATAAACATCAACCGGTAAAATTAAATCCCCACCCTTAACTACTGAATAACTATCGTAAAAAGGTCCGCCAGTATTAGCACATGAACCCATAGCAATTACATATTTAGGTTCTGCCATTTGTTCATATAGCAAACGTACGCGGCTAGCCATTTTATAAGTTAAAGTACCAGCAAGAATGATGGTATCTGCTTGCCTGGGTGTTGGCCTAAAAATAAAGCCGAAACGGTCAGCATCAGTTCGTGGACCACCGGTTTGCATTAATTCAATACCACAGCAAGCAGTGGCAAAAAGTAGATACCATTCACTATTTTTACGTGCGAGATTAATCAGGTCATCTAACACACCAACGGCAAAGGCACCATCTGGGCTTCTTTCGATATGGGGCGTCACCGTCATAGCCTTTCTGCTTTAGGGTCAGTGGCTATCGCGTTAGTAGTATTAGCACCGCTGACCTCTGACTCGGTTTCATCAGTTTTATAAGAAGCAGTATTGGTAAAAAGATGCTCTTTAATCTCACGTACCCAGCTTAGATCACCATGTCGCCAAACATATGCTAATGTAAGGATCATAAAACCAAGATAGCTAAATAAGGCTATTGCTGTGGCACCGGCATTATTGCTACCTAAAAAACGACGAAAAATCACAATAATTGGCACGGAAAGAGCTAATTGCACATCAAAAGCAACAAAAACTAAAGCAATTACATAAAAACGATTATTAAAATTAAACCAAGCTGAACCAAAAGGTCTCTCTCCGCATTCGTAAGTAGAAAGCTTTTGCGCATCTGGCTTTCTGGCTCTAAACATTCTACCTAAAGATAGAAGCACAAAAAGCAACGCCGCGCTTACCAGAAGAAAACCAAATATAACCGCAAGGTCAAACGACATAGCAGCCGGTAATTAACTACTAATAACCAGAAGTCAACAGCACATTTAAAAATATTGACTTTTTTGTTTAACAGTAAATATCTTATAACTATGCGATTCTTTAACTTTTTTGGTATAATTAGGGGGTGTCTATAAATGTTGGACTTAAGAGATTCACGAAAGCCCGCGTAAACGATGGCCGCGCGCTTAAGTAAAATCATGCAAAAGGCTTGCTAGTGGCAAGTCGCAGGCAAGATTTTTACGAGCACGTGGCCGTAAGTAGCGGATTTCGTGAAGATCGACGGGAGACATTTAGGGACACCCCCTATTTATAAAAGGATATTGTTGAATTATATGTACTTTCGCTAGCAATGATCGAATGTTGCAGGGGCAATAAATTCATGAAAAAAAAAATAATCGTATCCTTATTAAACAAAAAGCAAGATTATCAGCAATTGATGGCTAATGACGCTTACGAAACTGCGGGACGCGCTGGTTTCGATGTAGAAGTGCATTTTTGTGATAATAACTCGGTAATTCAAATACGTTTACTTTTACATCACATAAACGCTAAACCTGATGAACGCCCAGTTACCATAATTGTCGAGCCAGTTAGCTCACATGGCATTGAAAATATTGCAAGAAGTGCTGTAACTAATGGTATTGGCTGGATAATACTCGACTCTCATCCGCCCTATCTTGATACTTTACAAACTGAATTTCCGCAGGCAATTATTTCAAAAGTTGATGTTGACAACAAAGACATTGGCGCAATTCAGGCTCAGCAAGTAATGGCGCTTTTATCATCTGGCGGAAATATTCTCTGTGTTGAAGGGCCAAATGTAAGTTTACCAGCAAGGGCACGGCATGAAGGATTTGTTGAAGGATTATCTAAAATATCCAATATGAATATTGAACAGACTTTGCTTGGTAATTGGACTGAAACAGTTGCCGAACAAGTTGTTTCGTCTTGGTTTAGACGTAGCCGTGGCAACATAAACCAAATTAATTTAGTAGCCGCACAAAATGATGCTATGGCACTAGCAACAAAGCGTATCATAGAAAATGAACAACCTGGATGGAAAAAGATTATCTATATTGGGTGTGACGGGTTACCTCAAGGTGGACAAGATTTAGTAGATAAAAGAATATTTGCCGCTACTATTATCAAACCTTCTGAGACAGGGCCGGCAATAGTTCAACTGGCTAACTATCTACAAGGAAACATAATAAATAAAAATATTACCTTGCCGGTGCATTCTTATCCCACATTACACCAACTAAATCTTACACGTGGGTTTTAGTCAGGGGAGTGTCCCCTAGCTAAATCAAATTTTTAGAGCGTTAATAGAGTTCAAAATTGCGTCACGATGATTTTTTAATTTCAGCACTTCTCCTGATGCTTCAACAATTATAAGACGTGAGCCAGAAACAAATAATGCGATTAAATAACCGTAATCTTGCAGGCCTACAGGCGCCGCCAATTCTAGTAAGTAGCCTGGGATCTGGCCAGCGGTAATATCATTTTCGTTAGTAAAAATGTAGCCCGCATCAAGCATGCGTTTTTTCAATGCTTCGCGCCAAAAAACAACTTTCGCTTCTGGTGAATTTTTTTCTGTACGTACGCGATACACTACCCCATCAGGACTAACCGCGCGAAAATGATTTATACCATCATCATAAGCAGCAAACCCGTCAGGAACTTTTGCTTCAAAACGACGACACCCGTTTAGCAGCAACGTTGTTGAAAGCACGCTGGCAATTACCAGCAAAGGAAATAAGCTTTGAGAGTTGGTTTTCATTTGCGAAAGTCTTCAATAAGGTCGATTAAGTTTACGGTATTTAGCCAAGCAAAAGACGAACTGCCGTCACGTATTGGTGGTTGGCGTTCACGAAACTGAAAATTTACCGTTAAATCAGCAAAAGCAACATGATGTTCAATTAAATTTAAACTACCACGTAATTGTTCAATATCAGCAATGAGTTGAGTCATTTCATGTTCAATCGACACAATAGCATTTAAACTAGCACCATCTAATACCTTAAAATATCGCGCGAGCACTGCTTCGCGAGAGGCTACTAAAGTACGTTTTTCTTCAATATCAAAAGTTACATCTGTGCTGTTATAAGTCTTTTGTATTACCTTACCTAAGCTTTCAGCCATAGCAATAACTTTTGCTAGCGCATGGTGTGGCACCCGTAAAACTACATAGTCATTTTGCCTTTGTGAAAAATAACCGCCAAGTTCTTCGTTGCGTTTAATTAAATCATCGGCAGCCTGCGTGCGATCAGTCACTTTTAAAACCAATGACGTTGAAACCGTTACTTTAGGTGCTGACGCTTTTGCACTAACAGCGCATAGAGAAAGCAATAAAAAAGCAGAAAAAGCACCTCTTGCTCCCCTAATCATGATTCACCTCGCTCTAGTATATTGTTTACCGCATCATGATAACGTTGTTCGTGTTTTTGTGAAGGGTAGTAGATTTCGACAATTTGTAATTCGTCATCAATTACCCGCAGGCCAATAAGATAACGATAAGCAGCCTCTGATTGATCTACTAAACGCAGAACAGCAAAATCGCCAATATTAGTTATCGAGGCAGATTTATACTCTGGCGCCAACCTACTTTGGACAGCTTTCATCCAGTAATCAGTAGTACCTACTGGAATATTTTCACGCGTACTTGCCCATATTACCGCACCATCAGCGCTTTCGGCGGTCCAATGAGTTTTTTCACTTAGTAGCACCATGCCTTCGGGAACATTCAGTTTTAACCGTTTGCCTTGATGCGCAATATCGCGACTAAACGGCGATAACGAACGGATCCAACGAAAGGCCGCTAATTCATCAACTGAAGATGATGACTCACGTGGCTGGCGTGCAATCGCTTCAATAGATAACCGTGAAAATTCGGCAAGCGAAGCCAAAGTTTTTACTTGCATTTCGGCGCGATCAATTTCTTCGGTGAGTCGTCTTATTTCAGCTAAAATTTGTAATTTTTCATGTTCTTTACGTGCACGTGCTAACAAATCGATTAAACGATCACGGCTAGCTTTTAAAGTTTTTAACCGTAATGAAATATAAGTATATGAGTCGGTGACATCCTCGGCAGTCATTGAACGATCAAGCACATCACCAAGCTTTAAAACCGCAGCATAGATTTCACGAAATTTCGCAACTGGCACCCGCAAAGTTATTGCATTATCAGTCAAACTTTCAATATAACCACCTACTGTCTCGCTAAGCTTTGCTGCACTAGCAAGTGTTTCTTTGGGGCTGGTAACTCTCAACTTAACAAAACCGTTATAGTGAACCATACGGTTTATTTTTGCTGGTGGTTGCTCTTGACCTTCGATGCTTTCGCTTTCTTCTCTTTGGTTTGCAGCACCAGGACCACCGCGACTAAAATCTTTGCCTTTGCTGCCACCTTTACCAGATGAAATACGTCCAATTTTCTTTGATCGCATGGGCATTGGCTTTGAGGCCGCAGGTGGCGGTGGGGGGGCTTTGGTGTCCGACATAGTCGCAGCAGCAACTTCAGGCTCTGACATGGGTGGTGCCATTTCACTAGGCGATTCTGCGCTTAATGTGCAGGAGCCCGCAAAAAGGCAAAAAGCCACCAGTGCCTTTACAATACTGCAACCATGTATTGAATTATACTCATTGTAAACATATGATTTGATCATAAAGTTTTCACTTTCACCAAGTAAACCAACCAAATACTGTTAGCTCAGCTTTTGGGAGTTTTATGAAACTATTTTTTCCTTTTAAATGCAAGCAGATTAAATGTAATTGCAGCATTGCTAATTTTTTTGCCCTGCCTGCAACGCAAAAACACCGTTGAGCTGCTTATAGCTAAGCAACTATCTACTTAAGCCCGCGTTAATGCTTTCCCATAATCAAAACCGCGGTCGAAAGCTTTAAGATTAACGTCGATAGTGCTTTTGGGTACCGAATCTTCAACTGCTTTACGGATGGCTTGAGGGTCAACTATATTCGTTATAGCAGCAAAAAAACCGACCATAACAATATTTACCACCAATTTTTTACCCAATTCTTCAGCGATACGAGTGGCCGGGATTTTATAAACTTGCGCACCTTCTGGCACAGTTTGCGGTTTAACTAATTCTTCTTCAATTATTAGCGTACCACCAGGAGCGACTTCTTTAGAAAAACGATTGTAGGCATCTTGTGACATAAGCACCATAATATTTGGCTTGGTCACATACGGATATAAAATGCGCTCAGAAGAAACCACTACTTGGGCACTACAGGCACTACCGCGCGCTTCAGGACCAAACGCCTGCGTTAAAGTCGCTTCTTTATTATCATATAACGCGGCAGCTTTGCCGACGATTATCCCTGAGAGAATAACGCCTTGACCACCAAATCCCCCAAGCTTAATTTCGTCTCTTGACACCCTCTTCTCCATATTTGCCTGGCACCAATTATCTATTTTACCTTTGCAAGGTGCTTTACAGGCGCATAGCTAAAGATAAACACTTAGCCCTCTGGATAAGGTTGATAGCTAGCACCAATAGTTTGAGAAAAACGCGCGTTCATAGATTCTAAAAACGTTGGCCGTTCTTTATTAACAAAGGTACCAACAGTAATTTCATCTTGAAAATCTATTTTTATCTCACGCGTATCAGCATTGTTGTTGATCACTGATTTCTCGACATAATATTTCATCGCATCAAGACCATCACCCAGCTTGTTACGACGTTGATATAAAGTCGGACATGGGGAGATGACTTCAATAAACCTAAAGCCTCGTTTGTTTAACGCTTCACGCATACTTTTGGCTAATTGATTAACATGAAATGTTGTCCAGCGCGCCACATACACTGCACCTGCCGACTCAGCGAGATTGGGTAAATTAAATGGTTCTTCAAATTGTCCAAAAGGAGCGGTGGTAAACTTTGCAGACGCAGGCGATGTTGGGCTAACCTGGCCACCGGTCATGCCGTAAGTGAAGTTGTTAACACATATAACTAAAAGGTCCATATTGCGACGTGCTGCATGAATAAAATGATTGCCGCCAATGGCAATTAAATCGCCTTCACCAGAATAAACTACAACATTTAATTCTGGATTAGCTAGCTTAAGGCCAGTGGCAAACGGAATAGCACGACCATGAGTAGTATGAAACGAATCAAAATTTAAGTAACCTGAAACGCGACCACTGCAGCCAATACCAGAAACGATAGCAGTTTTTTCAAGATTTACTTTCGCTTGTTTAAGCGCACGCGCAAAAGCATTAACACTAGTGCCAACGCCACAACCAGGGCACCAAATGCTAGGCATGCGATCAAGACGCAGCATAGCATTTACAGGATTTTGTTCTTCTTTGACGCAGTCACAATAAAAAGCATTTGCGTCATTATCAACTTTCATTTTAGTGCTCCTTTAACCCTTTGCTGCTTTAATAATAGCCGCAGCAATAACTTCGGGTTCATGCACCTCACCGCCACCATGGCCAACCAAGATAGCCGGTGCTTTGCCTGCAGCAACTCTTTGAACTTCTAAGACCATTTGTCCGTAATTAATCTCAGGCACCACAAATGCTTTAACTTTACTAGCTAACTCACGAATGCGTTGCTCAGGAAACGGCCAACAAACAATCAGCCTTAATAAACCAACTTTAACGCCTTGCTCACGAGCTATAGTAATAGATCGACGTGCTACTCGTGAAGTAATCCCATAGGCAACAACTATCACTTCGGCATCTTCGATATCGACTTCTTCGCAACGCGTAATCTGATTTGCATTAAGTCTGATTTTATTAACTAAACGATGAACCAATTGTTCTTGGATATGTTGATTCATAATTGGATAGCCACGCTCGTCATGAGTTAGGCCGGTAACTAAAATTTTATAACCATCACCAGCTTTGGCCATATCCGGAACCATGTCAGATGCTGGCTCAAATAATTTAAAGTCTTGTGGTGACTTTTTAGTAAAACGTCGTTCAGTTACCTGAATATCTTTTGCTTCAGGAATAACCACACGTTCAGTCATATGACCAACGACTTCATCCATCATTAATAACACCGGCACACGCCATTGTTCTGCTAAGTTGAATGATTCTATAGCAAGATCAAAACATTCTTGTGGTGAATCTGGCGAAAGTGCAATTATTTCATAATCGCCATGCGAGCCCCAACGCGCTTGCATCATATCGGCTTGCCCTGGCTGAGTTGGTAAGCCGGTTGACGGACCACCGCGCTGTACATCAACGAAAACACATGGAGTCTCAGTCATTGCCGCTAAACCAATATGCTCCATCATTAGCGAAAAACCTGGCCCTGATGTGACCGTTAATGCTTTCTTGCCAGCCCAAACCGCACCTTGCAATGCTATCGAAGCCGCAAGCTCGTCTTCCATTTGAATGAAAACACCGCCCATATATGGCATTCGCGAAGCAATACGCTCAACAACTTCGGTTGAAGGGGTAATAGGATAACCAGCCGCAAAACGACAGCCTGCTGCAAGTGCGCCTTCACATGCTGCATGATTGCCATCGATATAATGCGAGCCGGTGAGGACACCCGCCGGATCTGCACTCATAGTATTATTGGCCCTTGTTTTTCACCATAACGGCGAAAATGCTAAAATCTGGACAAAACCGACCGCATAAATCACATCCAGTACAATCATCAGGTCGAGCTACTATTGGGGGATGATACCCTTTGGCATTATAAGCCTGATCAAGCTCGAGACATTTTGTGGGACAAAACTCAACACAAAAGCCACAACCTTTGCATTTTTCACGGTCGATATAAACAACACCGCTAACTTTTTTATTTTTTTTTGTCCCCGCCACTTCAGACACACTTTCAGTTGCTGATTGTGTGCTTTGCGTAGGTTGCAACATAATTTTTGACACTCCACATCCCTTAAACAATAACCTAATAGCCCTGGCTTAGTGTTGCCACTAGGGGAGTTAAAAAATTTAAGACTCTGCACTTCTTAAGAGTTTTTTAGCAGTTGCCCCTTATCTCTGCCCTATAAATATTGTCAAGCCAATGACAATAGGCGCAAAAATAAAGTTAGGGTCCTTTTGGTAAAATAATAACTAACTATTAACGTAAGCAAGAGTTTTACAAATACTATATTAATTACCAAAATCACTTAACCTGCTGATTTTAAAACAGTAAACAAGTCTAAATACCTTCCTAATTGTGAAAATATTAAAAACGATTCATAGACACGAAATCTGGCACTACGTCCCATAGCAAAGCGTTGACCAGGCGAGCATAACATTCCAGCCAGATGACCCGCTATTTCATCACTATCGGTAGGATCATGAGTTAGACAACCATCAATTCCATCTCGTATTTGCTGGCGTATACCAACTGCTCGAGTTCCCAAAACTGCATGCCCCTTCCACATCGCTTCAGTTACGGTTAGGCCGAAGCCTTCGCGTAATGAGTTCTGCACTACTAGGCTAGCACAATACTGCAATGCGTTAACAATAAGCGCATTTTCTCTTCTAGAAGTCATGGGCAATAATAATATTGCGATATCTGTCTTTAATAGCTCATCAAGAGAAAGATAACTCTGCATAATTTCATTAAATACTTCTTTGCCTTCAGGGTCATCTGAAACTCCTCGTGGGTCAGGACCTGCAAAAATCAAGCGGCAAAGCTCAAGGCGTTGCTGGTTGCGGGGGGATAGTGCACTTTTACGACGTGGAGTTTCTATTTTTTTAAGTTTAACAAACGCATCAAGTAATGGCTTGAAGCCTTTCAATCTATCCCAACGCGACACCTGTAAAATAATTGGCCTGAAAAGCAGACCAATTTCACCTGGTGGCACAATATCACCATTGGGTTGTATTCGACGTACTAATTCATTAAATGGCTCGGTCAAAAGCGGCTCATACGGTGTCTGGCACCCGCTATTACAAAGAATACCAACCATCTTATGCACCGTAAGTTCTCGATTTTTATGAGAATTTGGATCAATCGCAGGATAAATCAGCATAGCATGGTCAGCCAAATAACTAGGAATATATTCAGGCGCTGAAAATACTGTGCGGTCGTACTCACTCAGAAATGGTTGTAAAAATCGCCATGCTGCACGAGTAGCGGCATTGCGTTCATCGACACCTATATGACAACGCCAAACAGTATGAACCGGAACAAGCTTTTTTAAAATACCAGCCATAGCCACCGGCTGAGGGTCATGTACAATGATTGTATCGCCTGGCTTGATATGGTGTGCTAATTGTTCGGCATTATCACGCCCGACTTCGGCAAGTAGTTGAGCATCTTCACTGCTTAAATCTATGCCAGCTTCAATTTGACCATGTAATAAATTATGCAATCGCTTGGTTAAGCGAAAAAATTCTGGTCGATCTGAATCAATAACTGCCCAGCGGGCTGCTATGCCTAATTCGTTAAGTAACTTAAGCATTGTCGGCATCATTTCGGCGACACCGCCGCCTGTAGCGGTCGAATTAATCATCCAAACCGTTCCTTGAAATTGACGTGTCGCCAGAGCCGCTTGCTGAGTTAATCCACGAACAATTGCAGATAAACGAGCGTCAGCACTATAAACATCAAGAGCGACTTTGCCACTTTGCTCTGGTTCGACCAATTTCAGCATTAAAAACCTCCAGTTCAAGGTGTGGCTATAAAAATCAATAACTACATATTAATTAAGCATAGCCGCTACTTATGGAGTCTGCTAATTTTGATGAACAAATTCACGATTTAATTTCAATTCTGACTTGCACTTCGCATCTCATAGTGGGAAGGCTCTATCAGCGTTTATTTTTATAATTCCTTGTTTGTGAAGAAAGGAGAGCGAAAAATGAAAAAACAATTACTCGCAAACGCAATTTTACTGACGACAGTGCTGGCTTTAGCCACGTGCTCAAAATCTTCACCACAATCAGCAGAAGAGGAACAGACGACTGCTGTTGTTACTGATGAAACGGCAACTTCCGCCGAAGCAAAAGATAATAAAATTGGTGGAACAGTGTCTGTTCTTGGTTTATGGGGCGGTGCTGAATTAGAAATTTTTAACAATCTAGTTAAACCATTTGAAGAACGCACAGGTATAAAAGTTGAATACGAAGGCACTCGTGACCTTGATGCCGTGTTAACCACTCGTGTTGAAGCAGGTAATCCGCCTGATCTGGCTGTATTGCCAAACCCCGGAAAAATGGCTGAACTCGCACGTAGCGGTAAACTTATCGATCTTAGTAGTGTTATCGATATGGCTAAAATGAAAGAAGCTTATGCTCAGAGTTGGATAGATTTAGGTAGTGTTGATGGCAAACTTGTCGGTATTTTTACTAAAGCTTCACTTAAAGGCCTGGTTTGGTACAACCCCCAAAATCTAAAAGAGGCTGCTATTGAAATACCCGAAAGTTTTGACAAACTTATCGAAGTATCAAAAGTCATTGCTAAAAAAGGCAAAAAACCTTGGGCAATTGGTGTTGAAAGCGGCGCTGCTAGTGGTTGGGTTGGTACAGACTGGATTGAGAGTATTCTACTAGGCAAGTATGGAGCACAAAAATATGTAGAGTGGTATAAAGGCAAACTCGCGTGGACCAGTGACGAGATGAAATCTGTTTTTAAAATGTGGGGCCAAATCGTAACCGATAAAAAGATGGTATATGGTGGCAAAAAATATATTCTTGCCACTAACTTTGGTGAAGCTTTTATTCCAGTATTTAAATCACCCTCAAAGGCCATGTTTCACTTTCAAGCAGCTTTTATTCAAAGCTTTATTCAAAAACAATTTGCTGATCTAAAACCTGGCAGTGATTACAATTTCTTTGCACTGCCACCGGCTGATCCGCAAAATGCGAATGCTATCGAAATTGCCGGCGATCTTTTTGGTATGCTCAAACAAACACCACAAGCTGCAGCGTTTATTGAATATATGACTTCTCCAAAAGCACAATCATTCTGGGTAAAAGCAGCAAATGGTATTTCACCTAATAAACAAGTTTCATTAGATGACTATCCAGATCCTTTAAGCAAACATGCAGCAGAAATAATGACCAAAGCTGAAGCTACAGTCTTTGATGCATCCGATATGATGCCAGGTAAGATGAATAATGAATTCTGGTCTGCCATTTTACACTACATAGAAAAACCCGCAAAACTTAATAGTATTCTTGAAAGCCTCGAAAAAGTACGCAAAGAAGTATACAAACAATAATAATTTAAATACATATCATTAAGACACGGGGAGCTAACATATAACTCCCCGTGTTTATCTACGGTTTATTGCTTAACCTCATGTTTTGAGGTTCATTATGAGCATCACGAACCTGTTTTGGGTAACCATCGCTGTAGTAGGCGTGCCCTTTATACTCTGTATTTACCTGATAATTAGTGAGCGAAGTCTCAATCTATTAGCATACAAACAACGTAATCGTTTACGACCTTTATTTCTATGCTGTTGCCGCTAATGATATTTTTAGCTCTGCAAAAATATTTTGTAAAAGGTATATTGGCTGGATCAATAAAAGGTTAAATAGAATTTTTCACACTTTTTCAGCGTCAAAGTCAAAATCACGCGGTTTCCTCAATAAACAGGACTAACTTTTAAAATTTATAATTTATCTCTGTAAGTATTTATGCGATGAGTTAACTACAATAGTGTTTTTGTTTAGGAGAGTTAAGTGAGGCTTTGCTCATTTATTTTAATCACTTTATTAGCAGCATTAAAAGCATACGCTGCAATTGAACCACAGGGACCATTGCCTGAAGTTCCTAAAGCTACAGAAGCTCAACCCACTCCTGTTCTTACTAAAGCACCAGAGTTACTGACATTTATTAAAGCTGAATATCCCCCTGAATTTTTAGCTAGTGGTAAATCTGGGGAAGTACTCTTATTTATTGATATCAATGAAGAAGGTCTCGTTGATAATGTAGAAATACAATCTGCCAGTGAACCGGCCTTTGGTGATGCGGCAATGTCAGCGGCTACAAATTTTGTATTCTCTCCCGCTGAAGTTGATGGCAAACCAGCAGCTATTCGTATTGAGTATCGCTATACATTTGTTCCGGAACTCCCTAAAGAAAAAAAACCACAAGCTGAAAAACCCGCAGAGCCGCAACCAATTACATTCTCTGGTACAGTACGTGAAGCTGGGTTGCGCAAACCTATTGCAGGTGCAGTAGTAGAAATTGATGGTAAACCGGTGGCAGAAACTGACGCAGAAGGTAAGTTCGCGGTACGTGGCTTGCTACCTGGCAAATACAAAGTACGTGCTCTGAGTCGTAATCATCGTCCCTATGAAACTAATGCAGAAATTACGGCTAACGAACGCCTTGAACTATCACTTTACTTAGTAAGACAGTCAGGTGACCCATTTGAAACTGTGGTACGCACTCACAGCCCACGCAAAGAAGTTGCACGGGTAGAACTACAACGCAAAGAAGTTGAGAGAGTACCAGGAACATTTGGTGATCCTGTACGAGTACTCGAAAACTTGCCAGGACTAGCTCGTGTACCAGGTGGTCTTGGTGGTGCACTTTTAGTGCGTGGCACACCGCCTGCTGATACTGCAACCTTTATTGATGGCGTTCAAGTACCTTTGCTCTATCACTTTTTAGGGTTAACCTCAGTTATCAATCCAGAATTTCTTGAAACGATTGATTTTTATCCTGGTGGTTTCGGGGCTCAGTACGGTCGGGCAACTGCAGGTATTGCTAATGTAAAAAGCCGCAGCATCATTTGTGATGATTGGCATGGCGTTGGTGAAATTAGTGCTATGCAATTGAAAGCTTATGTCTGTGTACCCGCTGGAAGTTGGTCTTTAGCAGTGGCTGGGCGTCGTTCATTTATTGATTTCTTTCTACAATCTATAATCGATAGCACCTCATCAAATGAACCCGGGCAAGGTAGTTATACCGTTTCCCCGGTTTTTTGGGATTATCAATTAAAAGCGAGCCGTCGCCAAGATAATCATGCTATTGATATATTTGCTTTTGGCTCAAACGACCGCCTAAAACTATACCAAAGCGGATCTGCCGAAGACGTTAATGTCAATTTTGGTATGCATTTAGCTTTTCATCGGTTACTTTTACGCGACCGTTGGCAAATTGATGAACAAACTACATTAACAACATCATTAACCCCAGGTATTGAATACCAAAATTTTATAATAACTTCCGATACTGGTGCTGATAGCAATCAAAAAATCTATATCTATTCATTAGAATTTCGTGTTGACTTTCAACATAAGCTAAACGAAAAACTCGTTTTAAATGCAGGCATTGATCATCAATTTGGACAAGGCAAAGTTGATTTAGAATTTCCGTTCACTACTGATTTACGCCGCTATCCTAGTCCAGTATTTGATTACACTAAAAATCAGTCTTATACCTCAGATGGTTATGGCTATCATCAAGGTTACTGGATAGAAGGTGTTGCCATGCCACTAGCTGAACTTAAATTAACTGGTGGATTACGGTTTGATCGTTATGATTATTATCATACCCAGGCTTTTATGTTGCAACCGCGCTTAAGCACACGCTATGAAGTTCGCAAAGGCACAACACTAAAAGCAGCATATGGTATGTACGAAAAACTTCCTGGGCCTGAATATCTGCAACCAAAATTTGGCAATCCAAATTTAAAACCAGAGCAATCGCATCATTTCATTGTAGGTTTTGAACATGAATTTACCGATTTAATAAATATTGATGTGCAAACTTATTATAATTTACGGCGTAACCTGCGCTCCCCTACTCCCTTGGTTAAATATGATAACGGTAAAGCAATTCCACAAATTTGGGATAATGCTGGCAGTGGGCGTGCTTACGGTCTTGAAATTTTACTACGTAAATTGGCAACTGCCGATGGAACATTTTATGGATGGGTATCTTATACACTCTCACGCTCTTTAGAACGTGAACGAGATAAACCTGTAACAACAGCATCAGGTACATCAACTACATATCGCGATGATGATTTTGCTACTAAAGAGCATTTGGTATTTTTTGATCAGACTCACATTCTGACCATTGTTGGTCAATGGACATTACCTTGGGGATTTGAAGCAGGTTTTCGTTTTCGTCTAACTTCAGGTAATCCTTATACCCCGCTTAATTCTGGTAGAGCTAATTGGGATGCTGATGCAAATGTCTATCGCCTTAATACTTCAACACTTAAACGTTTATCACAGCGTATGCCTACATTTACTCAATTAGATATTCGCATCGACAAAAATTTTATATTCGACCTCTGGAAATTGTCAGTATTTTTAGAAGTCATAAATGCTTACAACACAAAAAATGTTGAATCTTATCTTTATGATTATCGTTATCGTGAGCGTGCCGCTTTTAGTTTCTTACCGGTAGTACCGCTTATTGGCGTAAGGGGAGAATTCTAATGCGATATATTCTTTTTGTTTTCATTTTTATCATTTCAGCTTGTGATCAAAATCTACCCCAATATTCAAAAGTTGAAGATCTGCGCATCATTAGTATGCAAGCAGAGCCACCGACTTATCTTTTTGACCAACCAGATGCAGAACTCACGTTTAATGCCTTAGTATTAGATCCTCGTGGTGGCCCGGTTGACTATACCTGGAGTTTCTGCCCAGTAGAATCTACTCTGGCTTGTGATGATTTTGAAGAATTAGTTACTCAATTTCCTGAAGATATACAAGCAACATTAAAAACCGCACGACAAATAACTTTAAGCGGCACAGCATTGCCAAAACCCGAAGCTTCGGATCTTCCTGCTCATGAAGCTATGCGTCCCTACGACATCCCAGCATTTACTCTCACAATTGAACAACTCACTCCATTAATAAATTATTTTGCAGCTATGCAATTTGGACTAGGAATGGGGATTTGGCCATCAGCGATACTCGCTTTAAGCCGTCAAGGGGAACAAGTATCAGGTTATAAAAGAGTTGTTGTCACTGTTGCCGACTTATATGCCTTTAATGATCACCTGCAATATCTTCTCGGCTATTCATTCTGCCCACCTGACCAAAGTGACGCTACTAATGATTGTATTGCTTGGCATCCTGAACTTGTTGCTAACCACAACCCTATATTTGATCAATTACAATGGTCTTCAGAAAATACGACTTTCGCCACTTGGGAAGATATTCCAACCGATGTTCCGTTACATATTCAAACTGATTCAGAAATAAGAATACTGCCAAGCTTTACTACTGAATCTTCCGAATCATTTGAATTGTTACAGACCGATTTACAATCAAGAACAGTGCAAGTCATTGCTTCTACTGAAGAGATCTCTGTGGCATGGTTTGTTACTTACGGAAAAATTAAAGAAGAACTAACCTGGCCTAAGTTCACCAAAACACTCGATACCATATATACTGCACCTAAGACACCACCATTGTATACCGATGGTCTAGCCACGCTATGGCTTGTAGCTCGTGATCACCGCGGCGGTGAAAGCTATACGCATATAGACCTAATTATTGATCCCTAATGTACGTAAAATAAAAACATTACCGTCGAGTGTGAAGTTGATGATCACGCCAAGCATCACGTCCTTCATTTAAGCTTGTAATTAACTCGCGGCAATCTTCATCATCCTCAAGCAAACTAGAGTTTAGAGCCTTTATTACATCTAAAATACGCTCGCATAATTTTATGCTCTCGTTAGCAAAGGCATCTAATCTAATCGTTGATGGCTCAATAACATATTCCTCGACTTCATTTTCACTACCTGCAAAAAAAGAAAGCTCAACGCTATCACCAGCGGGCATGAAAGCATAACAGTGTTCACTATTTCGTAAAGCTACTGTTTCTGTATCGCCACCTAAAACCCATGGTAGTTTACTTATCCATTGAGAGCTTAAACGCAATAATGGATCAGAATAGTCACTGTTATAAGTTTCACCGTCAAAAATTGTTATAACGGCACCTTTGATATCAGATGCTTGCGAAAACGCACCTTTATATTTCTCGATATCGGCAAGAAGTGTATCGGCATCAACTGCCACGTCATCAATGTGGATTATAAAATCTAGTGCGACCTTCATAGTAAGGTTTTTTTTATATGTTGCCTACAATGTCCCCGAAAATTAAGAATGTATCGAGCTTACGAGATAGCGTCAAGCTTCAGCGCTAATACAATACACTCTCAGAATAAAAAAATCTTAAGAAATGTTGTTTTAAGAATAGTCAACCATGTGCCCTCTTAATCATTTGCTAATTTGCTAATCGTACCTGCTTACAATGTTGAAATCTAGCCCCTTCTAGTATTATCCCGTTAGGAGCACAATACTCTGTGAAAAAATGCTTAATTTTATTAATATCAACGTCAATTTTATCTCCTGCTGGTGATCTTTTAATTAGTGCACTGATCAACCAGGAAGTCCAAGATTCAAACGTTTCATTACTAATTGTAAATCATGCCAAGCCAAACGTTTATCGGTAGGATTACGTAATAAATAGGCGGGATGAAAGGTTGGCATTACTGAAACACCTTGATATTCGCGCCAAATACCGCGTAAACGACTAATTGGCGTCGATTCGCCTAAAATTGTTTGAGCCGCAACGCGGCCAAGCAATATGATCGTTTCTGGTTGTATTGCTCTTATTTGCGCCTGCAAAAATCCTAAACAAGCTGCAATTTCATCAGGTTCAGGATCACGATTATTTGGAGGACGACATTTGACAATATTAGCGATATAAACTTCTGAACGTTTTAAGCCCATTGCAAAAATCATACGATTAAGCAATTGCCCGGCAGCTCCTACGAAAGGCTCACCTTGCAAATCCTCGTCCCGTCCAGGGCCCTCACCTAAAAAAAGCAAGCGGGATTTGGGATTTCCCGTACCAAAAACAATATGAGTTCTATGCTGAAAAAGTTTGCATTTTGTACAGTTTTCAATCTCTTTAGATATCGCTGCTAATTCGGTTGGTTGTGTAAGGTCTGCTGAGACATCTAATCCTATTAAGCCAAGCTCCCCTTGAAACGTGAGAAAATCACGTAATGCTGCGGCAAAATCATTTATTCCATTCATCATAGACATTTACTTGCGCTAAAACCGTTATCATTTATTAACGTCTAGTACTTTAAAAAAAGTATATATGCAAAAATATGATTAATTACTACTAAAAACATAAACTTTTCACCTAGTTAGAAAAAAATAAAATATTGATCAATCATAATAACCTGTAAAGCATCATAAATTATATTTTTGCTTCCTCTTCCCCCCTGGTTGTCGCTTCGCTATGTTATGGGTTATTTAGTATGGGGGTAACTGCTACGGAGTACATTGACAGTGATCAGTACGGTAGAGAAAGTACTCTTTCTTAAAGGAGTCGACCTATTTAAGGCAATTCCTGGCGAAGAACTCTCAGAAATTGCTGCTATTACTGAGGAGGTGGAGTATGCCGCCTCGCAAGTCATTTTTCGTGAGGGTGATCATGGCGATGCTATGTATCTGATCGTAGATGGCAGTGTTAAAGTACACTCAGGAGAACAAGTATTCGCGACTCTTGGTTTACGCCAATGTTTTGGTGAAATGTCTATTCTTGATGCGCAGCCACGTTCAGCTACTGTCACAGCTTGTGATGACCTTACTCTACTAAAAATTAAACGCGATGATTTTGCTGATATTTTAGCAGAAAAACCTGAGATATCACAGGCAATTATTCAAGTACTAACCAGACGCCTGCGCGAAACAAATAGACGGTGATTTAATGAATTCAATTCTTTATTTGTTAATACATAACAAAATACTGGTGCAATATGAGTGATGCAAAAAATCCCATATCACCAACTCCCTCTATGACAACAAAGACTTATAAGCCGTCAAAAATTGGCATAATTATACATAAACAATACTGCAAATTTCTATGTTATATTTTTGGACGCTTATTTGCCGCTATTGAATATCCTATAGCAACAGCTACGAAAATGCGTGAGCTAGCAAAAGATGGCACTATTATATATGTGGCACGCGCTAATACTGGAATAATGAGTTTGTATTTTAACCATACATTGTCTACTTTAGACCTTCCTCTCGCACAATTCATAGGGGGAACTAGTCTTTCTTTTTGGCGGCTACTTTTAATTTTTTGGAGACGTTGGTTGCCGCGTTTTCGCTTTTGGTCACCATTTAAAGTTCCTCCTCCAGAAATCTTAATGCGTGACAAAGTAATACAAGGTAATCCGGCCTTATTATTCATTCGCCCATGGACGCAACGACGCGCAAAAAAACGCCACAATTACTTGCAAGCACTTATTTCGGCACAAAGAAAAAGCAATCGTCCAATCTATGTTTTGCCGCATGTGTTTGTACATCCATCCCAAAGTGGAGCTGTATACGGTCCAATTGGTAGCCGCATATTTGGTGCAGGACGACGAAATGGACGCTTACATGAACTTGTTATGCTGTTATTCAATCCAGGTAGGATAAATGTCAGAGTTAGTGATCCTATAGATCTAAAAGCAATGCTAACAGCATCGCCTGATGCAGATGATATGCATTTAACTAGGCGTCTTGCACATGAGATTAATCGCTCGTTTGATGAAGAAGAGCGAGTTGTAGTCGGCCCTAATCTCTCAACTATCGAAAAAACAAAGCGTCATGTCTTGCGATATCCACTTGTGCGAGAAGCAATTAATAAACAATCGGCTGCTCGCAATGTTGATAATCTTGATCTTGAATTAAGAGCTGAACGTCTATTTTATGAAATTGCTGCTCGTTATAATACTCATTTAATCCGGTGGTTCGCATTTATCATGCGGTTTATTTTTAACCGAATATACGATGGGATAATTGTAGATGAAGCTGGACTTGCTCATGTCCTTGAGGCTGCACGAAAAGGGCCGTTAGTTTTTTGCCCATCGCATAAAAGCCATATCGATTATCTAGTTCTCTCATCTTTATTATGGCAACGAAGCATAACTCCGCCCCATATAGCTAGCGGAGTTAATATGTTCTTCTTTCCCATGGGTTTTATATTTCGTCGTGCTGGTGCTTTTGCTTTGCGTCGTACTTTTCGCAATGATGATTTATATCGTGCAGTCTTTAGCTCATATATTATTGAACTTGTACGCACTGGAACCTCTATTGAATTTTTTCCTGAAGGTACACGCAGTCGTTCAGGCAAACTCGCTCCGCCCAAATTTGGCATGCTTGGAATGTTAGTAAACGCTTGGAGATCTGGCGCTCGTAAAGATTTGCAATTTGTTCCTGTTTCCATTGACTATGAACGTATTATTGAAGCTGGTTCATATGAACGAGAACTTATGGGAGCTGATAAAAAATCAGAAGATATTAGTGCCTTATTACGTTCTACCAAAGTTCTACGATCACGTTACGGGCGTGTTCATGTACAATTTGGAGATCCAATATCGTTAGCAGAGTTGGCTAATAAACATGGCCTTTTACAAAGTGATGATCCTACTTATGATGATAAATGGCGCCGTGAAACCGAACGTTTGGGTTACCATATATTACACGATGTTGCACAAATTTGTATGGTTACACCCATTTCGGTCGCAGCTACGGCATTATTAGGACATCGCGGTCGTGGCCTGCCTCAAAGTCTATTACTTGAACTAGGTGAGTCAATTATTGAATATCTTGATTCATCTGCAGCACGTTTATCTGAAGTTATACGGTTACCATATAGTCGAAAATCTGCACTGCTTCATGCCATGCAAGAATTGATCTCGGAAAATTCTGTGCGTGTTGATAGAGCTGGCTATAGCGATAGTGAACCTATTTATAGGGTAAACGAAGAAGCAAGAATTAGACTTAATTTTTATAAAAATGCGGTAATGAATTATTTTGCCCCAGCCGCTTTAATGGCTCGCGCTATTTTACACTATAACTCAACCAGTGTTTCACAAACAAAAATCTATAATGATTCCAAGTTTCTTTCTCATCTATTCAAACGTGAATTTCTTTATCGTGTCGATACATCCTACACAACACATTTTGACGATACCCTCGCCACACTTGCTATTCGAAGTGTCCTAGATGTTCTTGATGAAGGTACGATTATAGTCAAAAATATAAACACGATTAATAATCTTGCTGGTATGCTTGACAGTTTTGTTGAAGCTTATTGGGTAGTAATTCAAACGATATCTGATCTCTATAAGTTTCCTCTTTGGGACAAAGAATTAGCTACTCGTGCTCGTGAACGTGCTCGTCGCTATTATCTCGAAGGTATTATTCGCAGTCCCGAAGCAGCGAGTAACACCCTAATTGACTCTGCATTAAAATGGGCGTTAGATGTTAATATTATCTCAGTTAAAAGTGAGGGAAGGCGACGTCACCTTAAACTTACGAAAGAGTATGAAAGTGAAAAACTAAATAAGCTTGCTGATGAAATTGGCTCGTATCTCCATTATTAGTTACTTTATTCTTAATTCCATTAACAATGCATCTTCATTTTCTTTTTGATAATATCCTTGCCGCTTTCCAGTGGTCCTAAATCCTAATGATTTATATAATGCAATAGCCTTTTCATTACTGCTTCTAACCTCAAGCAATATACTCAATTTTTTCTGAATGTTAGCAAATTGTATGACCACCTGCATAAGCTTTCTTCCAATTCCTTTACGACGTACAGATGGCAATACAGCGATATTAAAAATCTCAATTTCATCAACACTAAGCCTAAATACAATAAAGCCTAATATTTCTCTATTTATTGTATTCTCAGCAATGTAAATCTTCGACCGTGTAAATGAATACTCATCAGTAAATGACTGGTAATTCCAACCGCCACCAATGTTTTGCGAATCTATTTCAACTAAGCTAGCGATATCGCCCTTATCACATTGTCTAATTTCAATATCTTCTAACTTTGTCAGGCAAGCAATACTCATCGGATTGCACCATTAATAATATGTTAATATTACTTTTTATCTATTGAATTTTCTTTTGGTACAACTTCTAAAAGATTACTTGGCCCTAATAATCGTACATCGACTGCTTCTTTGAGTTCGTTTAGCCAACGTCTTAATTCAGCTTGGTATTGTTCTGAGTCTTGATTAAGTTTTTCTCCGCTAACGATACGCAATCTCATTCGTTCCGTAATAAAACGTTGATTTCTAAGATTGCGCGCAAGAATATTTTGTAAGGTTTCAGTAGTAATATCATATTTTTCCATAAAATCATTATATGCATCTTTGCTATGGAATCTAAGCATAAAATGATTTACTTCTTGTTTGATTTCTATTGAATTGATCTCTAGAATACCTAAACGACTAACTTGTGCAGTGATTAGCGCTTGATTTACCAAATAGTCTGTGAAAGCGTTTAACATTTTTTGATCAAATATAATATTCGCTGCATTTTCTCCTTCGCGAAGCACTAATAAAATTCTTGCTTCACACATTAATTCTGATTGTGTAATAACTTGCTTATCAACAACAGCAACTACTCGGTCAATAATCGTACCAACAGGTAACCCAAAATATACGCTAATTATTAATCCCCAAAGAATATGCATCATTAAAACTCAGCGAGTAATATTTATAGTTGATTCATTAACAAGTTGCCATAAAGTCTTCTTAAGCTCACTAATTCCATCTCCAGTATGAGCAGAACATAACAATGCCGTTCCTTTAGAAAAATTAAGATCTGATTCAATCTTGTTTATAACATGACTTCTTCTTGTTTTTGGAATCAGATCGCTTTTGGTTATAACAAGAAGTAATTTACGTTGATTTTGTAAAACCCATTTTGCGAAAGCCTGATCAAGATCCGATACTTGTTCTCTTCTTGCATCAACAAGTAATACCACACCAACAAGCTGTATTCTTGCTTTTAAATAAGAACGCAGCATCTCTTCAATAGCTTGACGATGAGTTTTTGGTAGTTTTGCATATCCGTAACCAGGTAAATCAACCAACGCTATTTGCTCTTCAAGCAAGAATAAATTAAGCGATTGAGTACGACCAGGAGTACGCGAAGTTCGAACAATTTTTGACTGACCTAATACAGCACCCAATAATGAACTTTTCCCTACATTTGAACGACCAGCAAAAGCTATCTCAATATCACCACATTCGGGAAGATACTTATAAGAATTAGCAGAAGCTACAAAACGTGATGATGATTTGTTGCGCTTCATTTGTTTCAACAGTTAGCAATAATACTACTTATGTACTTTTTTTGTGGGCTTTTCTTTTTTAATTTCAGGGTGTTTCTTTTGTTTATTTTGCCATGCTTCTTTTGCACGTTTTCCATGATCTATTTTTGCCCACATTTCTTTAAAAGAAAAGGCACGAATACTTGGTGCTCCCTCAGTATGACAACGCATACAATGCTCAGGTTTTGGTTCAATAAGCCAGATAGCTTTAGCTAACTCTCTATCTTTCATAACATAGCTAGGATAATAGTACTTACCTGGACCATGGCATTTCTCGCATCCAACTGCAGAATTAATGTTATTTAATTCTGCAGCCATAGTATGACAGGTATTACACTTTGGATCTGATCTTTGAGTTTCGTTTAATGATGTTTGGGCACGATTATGAGCACTACGTTCCCAAACACTATATTCGAATTCATGACAATTCTTGCATCGTTTCGAGCCGATGTAATTCTCGGCAGTACCCGCAGTATTACTGATAAGCAAACCCATTAAAAGAACTATCATGCTCATTATTATCAATAATGGGCGTTTACTACTATTATAAGCGCTATCATTATTTTTAAATAATGACAGAATTAAAATATGTTTTATGCGCCAGAATACCATCGTAAAAAGCCTATCGCAGCATTTTGTGGTTATAGCAAAGCTATACCGCTAAATCTTTTAACTGCGATGATTACTCATTCACAGCGATACCTGGAAGATTAGATAGAAGTGGTCCTTCTCTATCTTCAAGAGTCATTTCATATTCTTCATCAGCTTCCAATAATTCTGGATCAACAACAGAAGCAAGACGCTTGTATCCTTCCAGACCTGTACCGGCAGGAATTAGTCTACCCATTAACACGTTTTCTTTAAGTCCTCGTAAACTATCAATCTTCGCAGAAAGTGCTGCTTCTGTGAGTACTTTGGTGGTCTCTTGGAATGAAGAAGCAGACAAAAACGACTCGGTAGATAGCGATGCTTTAGTGATACCTAATAACATAGGTTCACCTGTTGCAGGTCTTCCACCAGCAGTCATTACCTTTTCATTTTCTGCTTCAAATACTGTCTTCTCAACTTGTTCATCAATTAAAAATGTAGTGTCACCAACATCTTTAATACGTACTCGCCTTAACATTTGACGAACAATTGTTTCAATGTGCTTATCGTTAATACGTACACCTTGTAAACGGTATACTTCTTGAATTTCATCAACGAGATAACGACCAAGTTGTTTTTCGCCCAATACTCTTAAAATATCATGAGGATTTGCTGGTCCATCCATTAATGGATCACCAGCTTTAACTCGATCATTTTCTTGCACAGTTAAGTGTCTACCTTTAGGTACCAAATATTCAACTGGTTCACCTACATCAGGAATAATTACCAGTTTTCGTTTACCTTTTGTATCTTTGCCAAACTGCACCGTACCATCAATTTCAGAAATTAAAGCATGATCTTTCGGTTTACGTGCTTCAAATAGTTCTGCAACACGAGGCAGACCGCCCGTGATATCTTTATCTTTTGTGGTTTCACGCGGTATCTTCGCGATAACATCACCCGCTTCAACCCTATCACCTTCAAGAACCGCGATATTCGCACCAATTGGTAAGAAATAACGCGCTTCATTATCGGTACCTATTATGCGTTGTGTCTCACCTTGATCATCTTTAATAGAAATACGCGGTCTAGTATCTTTGTCTTTTGATTCAATAATTCGTTTACGAGATAAACCGGTAACTTCATCAAGCGTTTCATTCATAGTAACGCCTTCGATAATGTCACCGAATTTCACAATACCAGATGATTCAGTTAAAATTGGTACCGCAAATGGATCCCATTCACAAATAATTGCTCCAGCAGGAGTTTGAACGCCATCAGCAAATAAAATCCTAGCACCATAATTAACTGAATAGCGTTCGCGCTCACGACCACCTTCATCCATAACAGCTATTTCACCATTGCGATTCATAACAACAATAGTGTTATCAGCTTTGGTGATAGTATTGAGATTTAGATATCTAATAATTCCGCCACCACGAGTCTCAAGAGTAGATTGTACGGCTCGTCCAGAGGCGATACCACCAATATGGAAGGTACGCATTGTTAATTGCGTGCCTGGTTCGCCAATTGATTGTGCTGCAATTACACCAACTGTTTCACCTAAATTAACTTTGTGCCCGCGTGCTAAATCACGACCATAGCATTCAATACAAAGTCCACGCTTGGCTTGGCAAGTAAGGGGTGAACGTACTCTAACTTTTCTAATAGGTGAATCATTAATAATCGAAACTTTCGTTTCATCTATCTCATCACCAGCAGAAGCTATTACTTGGTCAGTATGTGGATGTACAATATCTTCTAATGCCACACGACCAAGAATACGATCACCAAGAGGTTCGATAACTTCACCAGCTTCGACTAAGGTCTCGATTTCAATACCATCAAGAGTACCACAATCAAATTCAGAAATAACCGCATCCTGGGCAACATCTACCAGTCTTCTTGTGAGATAACCAGAGTTTGCTGTTTTTAAGGCGGTATCTGCCAAACCTTTGCGCGCACCGTGCGTAGAGGTAAAGTATTCAAGCACGGTAAGACCTTCTCGGAAGTTAGCAGTAATTGGTGTTTCAATGATTTCTCCTGATGGTTTAGCCATTAAACCACGCATACCCGCTAACTGTTTTATTTGTTGACGTGAGCCACGTGCTCCCGAATCAGCCATCATAAAAATGGGGTTAAATGATGGCATCTTTTTCTGTTCATTTCTCTCAGAAGTTACGACCTCTGTGCTAATGCCAGTCATCAATTCATTTTCTAATTCTTCTGCGACACGTGACCAAATATCAATTACTTTATTGTAACGTTCACCGTCGGTAATAAGACCTTCAGTATATTGATTTTCAATCTCTTGAACTTGCTTTTGAGCGTTCTCTACAAATTCGTTCTTCCGTTTTGGTATTTCCATATCTTTGATGCAGATGGAGGTACCAGCTTTTGTAGCATAACTATAGCCTAAGGTTCGAATGTGATCGGCTAAAAGCACTGTTTCTTTTTGACCACATTTACGGTAACAAATGTCAATAAGGGCACCTAATGCCTTCTTGTCCATTACTTTATTTACCAGTTCAAATGGCAATTCTTTTGGTATAATTTCGTATAAAAGAATACGCCCCACGGTAGTTTTTATGCGTTTGCCATTTATTCGACAATCAATTGCAGCTTGAAGATCTATAACTTCATGGTCAAAAGCTGCTCTCACTTCATCAGGAGAAGCAAAACGCATACCTTCACCTTTTGTAAAAGCACGCTCACGAGTCATGTAATAACAACCAAGAACAATATCCTGTGACGGAACAATAATAGGACGTCCGTTTGCAGGGGATAAAATGTTATTGGTTGACATCATTAAAACACGAGCTTCTAGTTGTGCTTCAACAGAAAGCGGTACGTGCACAGCCATTTGGTCGCCGTCGAAGTCGGCGTTAAATGCGGTACAAACTAAAGGATGCAATTGAATCGCTTTACCTTCGATAAGAACCGGCTCAAATGCTTGAATACCTAATCTATGCAAAGTCGGAGCACGATTAAGCATAACCGGATGCTCGCGAATTACTTCATCTAAAATATCCCATACTTCCGGTTTCTCTTTTTCTACCATCTTCTTAGCGCTTTTAATGGTAGTTACATATCCTCTCTCTTCAAGCTTATTGTAGATAAATGGTTTAAATAACTCAAGAGCCATTATTTTAGGTATACCGCATTGATGAAGCTTTAATTCTGGACCAACAACAATGACACTACGACCGCTGTAATCAACACGTTTTCCTAATAGGTTTTGACGAAAACGACCTTGTTTACCTTTGATCATATCGGATAGAGATTTTAACGGTCGCTTATTAGGACCGGTTATACTCTTACCACGACGACCATTATCAAATAATGCATCAACTGCTTCCTGCAACATACGCTTTTCATTACGTATGATGATTTCAGGTGCGTTGAGTTCTTGCAGACGTTTAAGACGATTATTACGATTGATAACTCGTCGATATAGGTCATTTAAATCTGAGGTTGCAAAACGACCACCATCTAATGGTACCAATGGTCGTAAATCTGGCGGCAAAACCGGAATAACTTCGAGCATCATCCACTCGCATTTATTCTGGCTATCGCGTAATGCTTCACAAACTTTTAGGCGTTTGGCATATTTTTTACGTTTTGCATCACTAGTGGTTGTGACCATATCTTCACGCAATTGTTTGCATAAAGCTTCTAAATCTGTAGCTTTTAACAAATCACGTATGGATTCACCGCCCATAGCTGCATTAAAAGATTCTGGGCCATATTTATCTATCAATTCATTATAATCATCTTCGTTAAGTAGTTGACCGCGCTGAATCTCTTGAACTTGACCAGGATCCACTACTACAAATGCCTCACAGTATAGAACTTTTTCTAATTCTTTGAGGCTCATGTCGAGCACACAACCGATTCGCGATGGCAATGAACGCAAAAACCAAATATGCGCAACCGGGGTGGCTAAATTAATATGGCCTAATCTTTCGCGTCGCACCTTTGATTGAATAACTTCAACACCGCACTTTTCGCAAACTATACCGCGATGTTTCATGCGTTTATATTTGCCACAATTACATTCATAATCTTTTACTGGGCCAAATATTTTGGCACAGAAAAGACCATCACGTTCTGGTTTGAACGTTCGATAGTTAATAGTCTCTGGTTTTTTAACTTCACCATGAGACCATTCTCGAATTTTATCAGGGCTCGCTATAGACACTCGAATAGAATCAAAATTAACTGGATCCTTCGGTTTCTCGAAAAATGAGAAGATGTCTTTCACTTTGCGTCCGCTCCAATCTGCTTCAGCGCGTATCTATTTACTACTATCCCTTTTTAGGGTGTATCGTTAATTCACTGCATTGTTTGGCCGACTATCAACTGCAATTTGCGGTGTTGCTTGTTCTTTTTCTAAAAGCTCAATGTCTAAACATAGAGCCTGTAATTCTTTCATTAATACATTGAATGATTCAGGCACACCACATTCAAGAACGTTCTCCCCTTTTACAATGGCCTCATACATCCGTGTACGACCTACAACATCGTCTGATTTAACAGTTAAGAATTCTTGAAGTGCATAAGAAGCGCCATAAGCTTCCATGGCCCAAACTTCCATTTCGCCCAAACGTTGTCCACCAAATTGAGCCTTGCCTCCCAATGGCTGCTGCGTGACCAACGAATATGGCCCTATTGAACGGGCATGAATCTTATCATCAACTAAATGATGAAGTTTAAGCATATACATTATTCCTACAGTCACATCATGCTCAAACGGCTCTCCAGTGCGTCCATCAAACAACATAGATTGACCACGAATTGATAAACCTGCAGATTCAAGCACATTTTCTATTTCTTTTTCAGTTGCACCTTCAAAAACTGGAGAAGCAAAGTGCATACCGTTCTTAAGCTTCATGGCCATTCTTCGCGTATCGTCATCATCCAATTTTTCAATAAAATCCTGCTGTTCTTCATTATTAAATTGGCGTTTCAATTCGGCTTTAATTTGTTCAGTAGAATAGTTCTGCTCAATATAATCCTGTAATCTTTTACCGATAATTCGCGCCCCCCACCCTAAATGGGTTTCAAGTATTTGGCCGACATTCATACGTGAAGGCACGCCTAGTGGATTCAACACAATATCAACCGGGATTCCATCTACAGTATAAGGCATATCTTCAACAGGGAGAATACGGCTGATAACGCCTTTGTTACCATGACGCCCGGCCATTTTATCGCCAACTTGTAATTTGCGCTTGATGGCAAGATATACTTTCACCATCTTAATAACACCTGGGGCTAATTCGTCACCTTTTTTCAGGCGTGCAATTTTGTCACCAAAAGTAACCTTAACCAGAGCAACTCTTTCTTCAACAGATCGAAGAATAGCCTTTACCTGATCTTCTTTATCCTTATCATTAATATCTATTTCACCTAATAATTTACTACGTATTTGTTCAAGCAATTGCTCGCTTAAAATATCATCTTTCTGAATAATCACGTTACCATCATCATCAATAACTCGACCGGCAGCTCTGCAATCTTTAAGTATGTTAATAATTTTACGACGAGCACTTTCTTTGACAATTTTTATCTCATCATTTTGGTCTTTTAATAGACGAGCTTCTTGCTCTTCTTCAATTTGTTGTGCACGCTCATCTTTATCAATACCTTTTCTAGCAAATACTTGTGCACCAATAACAGTACCCGAAACACCAGGTGATACACGCAGCGAAGTATCACGAACATCACCAGCTTTTTCACCGAAAATAGCTCTAAGCAGTTTTTCTTCAGGAGATAATTGTGTTTCTCCTTTTGGTGTAATTTTACCGACTAAAATATCACCAGCTTTTACTTCAGCGCCAATACGTACTATGCCAGCTTCGTCGAGATCTTTAAGTGCTTCTTCTCCAACATTAGGAATATCTCTAGTGATCTCTTCTTTGCCAAGTTTGGTATCGCGAGCAATACACTCAAACTCTTCAATATGTATAGAAGTATAAAGGTCTTCTTTGACAACTCTTTCGCTAATTAAAATTGAATCTTCGAAATTATATCCTTGCCATGGCATAAAAGCTACTAGCAAATTTCTCCCTAGTGCTAATTCACCACAATCAGTAGCTGGGCCATCAGCAATACAATCGCCAGCCTGTACTCGATCTCCACAACGAACAATAGGTTTTTGGTTTATACAAGTATTTTGATTTGAACGTTGGAATTTAGTAAGATTATAAATATCTACTTCAGCAGCAATATCAGTTGAATCTTCAATAGTGTCAGCTTTCACAACTATTCTTGTAGCATCAACAGAGTCTACAACACCTGAACGTCTTGCAGTTACGGTGACGCCAGAATCTCTAGCTACTTGTCTTTCAATACCAGTACCAACAAATGGTGCCTCAGCACGTAATAATGGTACCGCTTGGCGCTGCATGTTTGAACCCATTAGTGCACGATTAGCGTCGTCATTTTCTAAAAATGGAATAAGTGCCGTAGCTACAGATACTAATTGTTTTGGAGAAACATCCATTAGACTCACATCTTCATTGCGAGCCATAATTGTGTCTCCACCTTTACGTGAAGCTACTAATGGTTCAGTAAACTTGCCTTCTTCATCAAGTTTTGAGTTTGCTTGTGCGATTATATGTTGCTCTTCTTGTAGCGCAGAATAGAATTCAACATCTTGCGTTACTTTACTGTCAGCAACGGTACGATATGGGGTTTCAACAAATCCATATTCGTTAACTCGTGCAAATGTAGAAAGCGATGCAATAAGACCAATATTTGGCCCTTCAGGTGTTTCAATTGGACATATTCGACCATAATGCGTTGGATGAACATCGCGGACTTCAAAGCCTGCTCTTTCGCGTGTAAGACCACCAGGACCTAAAGCGCTCAAACGACGCTTATGCGTTACTTCAGATAATGGGTTTGTTTGGTCCATAAACTGCGAAAGTTGAGAACTACCGAAGAACTCTTTTATAACTGCTGAAACTGGTTTAGCGTTAATGAGGTCATGAGGCATTAACGTTTCAATTTCTTGTAGAGACATGCGCTCACGAATAGCACGCTCCATACGAACCAAACCAACACGGAACTGATTTTCAAGCAATTCGCCAACAGCTCGAACTCGACGATTACCTAAATGATCGATGTCATCAACAGATCCTTTGCCATTCTTAAGATCAAGTAAATATCTTACAACTTCAAGAATATCTTTTTTAGTAAGAACCGTGTTATCAATTGGTTCTTCAAGAGCAAATTTATGGTTAAGTTTTAATCTACCAACTTTTGATAAATCATATCTCTCTGGATTGAAGAAAAGATTATCAAACAAATTTCTGGCAGTATCAATTGTTGGCGGATCACCAGGACGTAAACGACGATAAATCTCTAAAATCGATTCTTCTTGATTTTCAACTTTATCAACAAGCAATGTGTCTCTAAGATAAGAACCAACATTTAGACCATCAATAAATAACACTTTAAATTGCGTAATATTATGTTCACGCAATTCTTCTATTTTTACACTAGTGACGGTCTCATTTGTTTGTAAAATAACTTCGCCAGTTGTTTCATCAATAACATCCTCAGCAGACACGGTGCCGACGACGTCTTCAGGTTCTATTGAAATACGTTCAATATTAGCTGTTTGGATTAATTTTATGGTTGAGCGAGTGAATTTTCGATTCTTACGAACTAATATTTCTCGAGTTTCTGGATGACGAATGTCACGAGTAGCTCTTTGCCCAAGCAATAGGCTAATATCAACTGATTTTTCAAATTTATCTTTGCCAAGAATAAAGACAGTCTCAGTATCGTAATAGTAATCTAATAACTCTTTGGTGGAGTAACCCAAAGCTTTTAATAATACCGTTGCAGGCAGTTTTCTTCTCCGGTCGATACGTACATGCAAAATATCTTTAGTATCAAACTCAAAATCTAACCAGCTACCTCTATTAGGTATAATGCGTGCGCTGTATAGTAGTTTACCGGTGCTTCCGGTCTTTGATTTATCCTGACCTACAAAGAAAAATGCACCTGGAGAACGATGTAATTGCGAAACAATAACACGCTCTGTTCCATTTATAATAAAGGTGCCATGCTCGGTCATTAGAGGTATTTCACCAAAATAGACATCTTGTTCTTTAACCGAGCGGATGGTCTGCTGTCCGGTAACCTCGTCTTTTTCCCAGACAATTAGACGAATCGATACCTTCATCGGTGCGGCATATGTCATACCACGCTGATGACATTCATAAACATCGTATTTAGGTTGATCGATTTCGTATTTGACAAAATCTAACGAAGCGGTGTCATTAAAATCCTTTATAGGAAAAACACGTCTAAATACCGCCTGCAACCCAGTATCTTCTCGCTTAGCGGGATCAACTTCAAGCTGCAAAAATTTGTCATAACTACGCTTTTGGATATCGATAAGGTTTGGGATCGCAATGAGACTATCGATCTTGGCGAAACTCTTACGTATCCGAAAATTGTCTTGGATTTGAGCCATTCGTTAGAGCGCTCCTTAAGATGCGTTCTGGCTGCAAAAAAGCAGTTCGTCTTTCGCATGCGTATGGCCGTGAAGCACACCCTTCGGCCAGTTACTTTCAATTGGTGGCTTCACCACAATTTTGCCTTCTCTTATTGGTTCACCCAGCACCGGTGTTTATTAGAAATATCTCTCAGATCACACTCTTGATATTTCTAAAAAACCAGTGCCATAATTAACCAAGCATACATAAAGCTTATATATGGCAAACATAATTCTCGCCAGTTGCTTTATAATGCTTCATTTTCAAACCGCGCCAATTTTATAAATAAAAATTGACCACGGCAGAAGGCATTAACTCACCACGATAACGAAGGTATTTATGCTACGTTATCGTAGTACTTGACCACAACCAATTTTTACGCCTTGATTTCCACTTTAGCGCCAGCTGCTTCAAGTTTCTTTTTGAGTTCTTCAGCATCCTTCTTTGGTAGTGCTTCTTTGACGGTCTTTGGTGCACCATCAACAAGGTCTTTTGCCTCTTTGAGACCAAGACCAGTAACTGCACGGACCTCTTTAATGACTTGAATTTTGTTAGAGCCAGCATCTATCAAAATGACATTAAACTCTGTTGGCTCTTCTGCAGCTACCGGAGCTGCGGCAGCCATAGGACCAGATGCCATCACTACACCACCAGATGCCGCTTCAAGACCATGCTCTTCTTTCAAATAATCACCAAGCTCTTTAGCTTGTAAAAGCGTGAGCTTAACAATTTTCTCACCGAGGTCCTTAATCTCGGGATTCCAGTTACGTGCTGCCTCTGCCATGACCTACTCCTTTTGCCTCAATTCTTCGCAAAGCGTTTGCATAAGCTATTTTTTTTGCTTGTGCGGAAACGCTTGCGTTTCTTTGGTTCACTTCTGTTAAAATAATTAAAAATTTCTGCACAATACTAAACTTGTGCCTATCTCTTTATGACGCCTATGCAGTTGGCTCTTCCTCCTTCGCCTTCTTTTCAACTGCTCCAACTATACGTCCAGCCGGACTCTTAATTTGAGCCAGCAGATTACGCGCAGGACCAAGGGCCATTCCTACTATTTGCGTCACCATCTCGCGCTTACTTGGCATCTGCGCGAGCGCTTCAGTTTGATTTGATGAGATGGCTTTCTTGTCAAGAATGCCACCTTTAATACGTACATGTTTCGAATCTTTTGTGAAATCAACAGCAAGCTTTGCTGTGACCACCGGATCCGAAAATCCAACAATTACACCTGTAGGCGACCCTTTTAAAAACTTAGAAGCTTCTTCTGCTTCAGTTCCTATTAGAGCCCTAGCCATTAATGTATTTTTAACAACTTTATACTTGATATCAGCGGCGCGAGCTTTCTTTCTAATAGACTCAACTTCAGCCACGGTTAAACCGGTGTAATCGAGAAAAACCACGCCTTCCGCTTTGGCGATATCCTCTTTAATCTCTTTTACAAATTGTTCTTTTTGTTCTTGCTGAATCATAGCTTACTCGCGTCCCAGGCCGATCATTGCCTTTGCTGGATCGATTTTGATTCCAGGACCCATAGTGCTCGAGAGCGATACTGAAAGGAGATAATTACCCTTTGCAGTTTGGGGCTTGGCTTTAATAATAGAATCTAACAAGGAACGAAAATTCTGCTCTAGTTTTTCTGTATCAAAGCTTAGCTTCCCAATAGCACAATGAATGATACCTGCTTTTTCAATACGATACTCAATACGGCCAGCCTTTTGTTCTTTTATCGTACGAGCAACATCTAATGTTACCGTACCGACTTTTGGATTAGGCATTAAGCCACGCGGACCTAAAATTTTTGCAATAGGTCCGATTTTGGGCATCATATCTGGTGTAGCAACACAAGCATCAAAATCAAGCCATCCACCCTTAATTTTCTCAACTAGGTCCTCTGCCCCGACAAAATCTGCGCCAGCCTCTTTCGCCTCGATTTCTTTTTCACCTTTAGCGAAAACTAAAACACGTATCGTTTTTCCAGTACCATTAGGCAGTGAAACAACACCACGGACCATTTGGTCTGATTTTTTTGGGTCTACCCCTAAGCGAATAGCAACATCAACAGATTCATTGAATTTAGCTGTTTTTACAGATTTTAAAATCGAGAAAGCTTCTGTAACTTCATACCTCTTAAGTCGGTCAAACTTCTCGGCGTTAGCAACATAACGCTTACTGAGTTTAGCCATTAAACACCTCTCTTTGCAGTCAGTTCGGCACGTAAAATATTTACGGGCCTCCTGCATAACGACGTTAATACTTAAAACATTGATGTATTAACTATTAACGTAGTACCTTTATAATTTCCTATCCGCGAACTTCAAGCCCCATACTCTTTGCCGTACCTTCAATTATGCGAATAGCACCAGGAAGATCTTTGGCATTAAGATCAGGCATTTTAATTTTTGCTACTTCTTCCACTTGGGCTCGAGTTATCACACCAATCTTGGTTTTATTTGGTTCTTTAGAACCAGCACCTGGTTTCTTGGTAGTCTTTAACCCTGCAGCTTTTTTAAGCAAAATCGAAGCAGGTGGTGTTTTAGTAATAAAGCTAAATGATCTATCAGCATAGACAGTAATTAAAACCGGTATAATCATATCACCGTCTTTTGCTGTCTTAGCATTAAATTCTTTACAAAACCCCATAATATTAACACCATGTTGACCTAAAGCTGGACCAACAGGTGGCGATGGGGTCGCTTTACCAGCGGGGATCTGTAATTTCACATAACCTGCAATTTTTTTAGCCATTTAAGCCTTCTCCACCTGAACAAACTCAAGCTCAACTGGTGTCGCACGCCCAAAAATCGATACCAGAACCCGCACTTTTGATTTCTCAGCATTAACTGCGTCAACAACGCCATTGAAATTTTGAAACGGACCGTCAATCACACGCACATTTTCACCATCTTCAAACTTAACTCTGGGTTTAGGCTTGAGCGTTCCCTCGTCAATTTGTCGCGTTAATCTTCTTACTTCACTCTCTGGCACTGCTGGTGGTTGTGTAGCGCCACCAACAAATCCTGTAATTTTGGGAGTCGACTTAACAAGATGCCAGGTATCTTCATTAAGCTCCATCTGTACTAGCATATAGCCAGGAAAAAATTTGCGCTTCGTAGTTCTCTTTTGCCCACCTTTTACTAGTTCAACAACATTTTCGGTGGGTATAAGTACTTCACCGAATTTATCAGTCAGATTAAACTGACGGATACGCTCCTCAAGGCTCTTTTTCGCACGGTTTTCGTAGCCTGAATAAGTATGGACTACATACCATTTAAAACTCGGATTTGTCACCTCAGATTTAACTTCGGTTGACATCTCTTCCGAGTTTTTAAGCGCCATCTCTTCAGTACCGTCCGCTTCCAGCTCGCGGTCCGCCATAGTAGTTCCTATCCCAAGTGCCACAGCAGCATTTGCTACCCGCAGCTTAGCTCGGGTTAACTCCAAGTATAAAGTTAGTCAATGACAACCATATGGCGTCAAAGATGCCTAAATAAACCGAACAAATTAGCACTGCAACTAATACCACAATAGTTGCATTGCCAGTCTCTTCACGCGAAGGCCAAGAAACTTTTGATAATTCATCAACAACCTCATTGGCGAGTTTAAAAGTATGCGCATGTTTCAATACAAACACGGCACTACCAAATGCTACGCTAAAAGCTATTATGCGCGTTAGCGTCATTTCCCTAGCAAATAATGACGCATCATCCCAATCTAGCTGCACCCAGACCCATGACAGTCCATGTGACAACGATACTGCGGCAAACACAGCCAATATCAGAATGCCAACCACTACGTATCGAGTTCTTGTGCCCATGTGGTCTTGTAAATACCTTTCAAGTTTAAAATCTTGGCAGGCCAGGAGGGATTCGAACCCCCAGCATGCGGTTTTGGAGACCGCCGCTCTACCAATTGGAGCTACTGGCCTGTAATTCTTTTACCCTCAATAAAGAGCAATAAAACTTCACTTAACCTTAGTCTCCTTGTGCTCAGTATGTCGACGATCCCATCGACAATACTTTTTGAGCGTGAGCTTTTCGGTTTGCTTCTTTTTATTTTTTGAAGTTGTGTAATTGCGTTGCTTACACTCTGTGCATTCTAACGCAATAAGCTCACGAACCGCCGCCATTTTTAACTCCTACTCGATGATCTCTGCAACAACGCCAGCGCCCACCGTGCGCCCACCTTCACGAATAGCGAAGCGGACTTCCTTCTCCATCGCAAT
>JAFGEK010000018.1 GCA_016931625.1 Deltaproteobacteria bacterium
ATTGCGATGGAGAAGGAAGTCCGCTTCGCTATTCGTGAAGGTGGGCGCACGGTGGGCGCTGGCGTTGTTGCAGAGATCATCGAGTAGCGGTCTTCCGCACGGAAATCGAGGCGTTTTCGATGAATCAGACCAAGATTCGTATTCGGCTTAAAGCCTATGACAGCAAAGTGCTTGACCAATCGGCGGGTGAAATCGTCGAAACGGCTAAGCGCACGGGAGCCAGAGTGGCTGGCCCGATACCGCTGCCAACAAAAATTCATCGGTACACGGTACTACGTGGACCTCACGTTGATAAAAAATCACGTGAACAATTTGAGATACGCACGCATAAGCGTTTGATGGACATTATTGATCCTACTCAACAAACACTTGATGCATTAATGAAACTCGACTTGTCCGCTGGTGTCGATGTCGAGATTAAGAGCTAACGGAGACGGCCATGCAAGTCGATGTATTAAACATCGAAAAGCAAAAAGTCGGTAGCATAGAGTTACCTGACGATATATTCGCCGTAGAGATAAGCGACGCGGTGGTGTGGGAGCAGATCAAAGCACAGCTTGCAAGTAGGCGGCGCGGCACTCACGCAACCAAAAAACGTGGCGAAGTCTCTGGCGGTGGTATTAAACCATATAAACAAAAAGGCACAGGAAGAGCTCGACAAGGTTCGAGTCGTGCCCCTAATCACGTTGGTGGTGGCAAGGTATTTGGCCCACAACCAAGAGATTATTCGTATCGATTGCCTCGTTCTGCACGCAAAGCCGCATTAAAAAGTGCTTTGACAATGAAAGCCAAAGAAGGTTTGGTTGTGATCGATAAAATTGATTTGGCAATACCAAAAACAAAAGAGTTAACCAGTATACTTGATCGGCTTGAGATTAAGAACGCACTTATTGTCGATAATGAAAATATCAATTTAAAGAAGTCAGCTAGAAATCTTGATTCAAATATTGAATATAAGAGCAAATATCTTTTACCCAATGCATTAAATGTATACGACATCATTGGGCATAAGAGTTTAGTATTAACCGAAAGTGCTCTGGCAGCGGTAATTGCTCGTGCTCGTGGTTTGAGCGAAACGAATGCAGGTGATAGATCATGAGACCTTGCGATATTCTCATTAGGCCTATAATCACCGAGCGTGCTACGGCCTTGAAAGATCGGTTTAACCAAGTGGTTTTTGAGGTTGCAAAAGCAGCCAATAAAAACCAAATCAGAGAAGCCGTTGAAGGTATCTATGGCGTAGGCGTATCAGCAGTACGTACAAGTATTGTACACGGAAAACTTAAACGTCGCGGTCGTAGTATTGGCAAACTTCCTAATTGGAAAAAAGCGGTTGTTACCCTAAAACAAGGTGACAATATCGACTTTTTCGCAACGGAGTAAGGCGATGGGTATCAGAGATTATAAACCAACATCGCCGAGTCGACGTGCGATGACAGTTTCAGATTTCAATGAGTTAACTCAATCTTCAAACAAGCCGGAGCGCAAGCTTACCAAAAGTCTACATAGACGTGCTGGCAGATCTACTAATGGTACTATTAGTGTTCGCTTTAAAGGTGGCGGTCATAAACGCCGCTACCGTATAATAGATTTTCGCAGAGAGAAAATCGATGTACCAGCTAAAGTAACCAGTATTGAATATGATCCAAATCGTTCAGCTCGTATTGCTTTACTAAATTATGCCGATGGTGAAAAACGTTATATCATTGCACCTGTAGGCCTTGAAAAAGGCGCGATGGTAATTTCTAGCGATAAGGCAGATATTAAGCCTGGAAATTGCTTGCCCTTATCAGCAATGCCGGCAGGTACAATGATTCATGCCATTGAACTCAAACCCGGCAAAGGTGCCCAAATAGTACGCTCTGCAGGTACCAGTGCACAATTAATGGCTCGCGAAGGTGGTTATGCACTACTTCGTTTGCCTTCTGGTGAATTGCGTAAAGTACAAGACAGCTGCAGAGCTTGCGTTGGTCAAGTTGGAAATATTGATCACGAAAACATAAATATTGGTAAAGCAGGAAGAACGCGATGGTTAGGCAAAACACCACATAATCGTGGTGTTACCATGAATCCGGTCGATCATCCTCTTGGTGGTGGTGAAGGTAAGAGCAAGGGTGGTCGTAATCCGGTAACTCCTTGGGGTAAACCTACTCGCGGTCAAAAAACACGTCGTAATAAAGCGACCGATAAATTTATCGTCGCACGACGTTCCAAGAAGAAGAAGAGAGGTTAAGCCATGGCCCGTAGCCTAAAAAAAGGCCCGTTTGTTGACTTGCATTTAATGAAAAAAGTCGAGGAAATGAATAAGGGTGGACAAAAGAAAGCGATAAAAACTTGGTCACGGCGCTCAACTATCGTTCCTGAATTTGTGGGACATACTTTTGCTGTGCATAACGGCAGAAAGTTCGTACCAGTATTTATCACTGAGAATATGGTTGACTATAAACTTGGCGAATTCTCCCCTACGCGTACTTTTCATGCGCATCCGGGTTTAAAGAAAGCCAAAGAGTCAAAGTAAAGAAGCAATGGATTTAGTTAAATTATCAGTTTGATGATTTAGCTTGGAGAAAGAAGATGTCTACTCGGCAACGCGAAAAAGCGGCAGCGAGGAAACAAAAGCGAACAGAGATGGGACCGCAAGCATCTTTGCGTCATTTGCGTATGGCTCCTCGTAAGGTTCGTTTAGTAATTGATATGATTCGCGGCAAACAAGTTGAAGACGCATTAAATATTTTAACGTTTTCAAAAAAATCAGCAGCTCGACCTGTGGCTAAACTGCTAAAGAGTGCTGTGGCAAATGCTGATGTTAAAGGTGGCTTCAATCTTGACCGTTTGCTGGTCGATACAGTTACAGTCGACGAAGGCCCAACTTTGCGACGATGGTTGCCGCGAGCAATGGGCAGAGCGACTCGTATTCATAAGCGTACTAGTCACGTCACGCTTATATTGGTCGAAGGAAAGTAAAGGGACGAACTCATGTATTGTTATATTAACTGTAACAAGCAGCGCCTGAGAGGATAAGGTTTTTTAATGGGTCAGAAAACACATCCAGTAGGTTTTCGCCTTGGTGTCATTCGTGGCTGGGATTCGAAATGGTACGAAGAGAGGCTATATTCGGCATGGTTACACGAAGACATTAAAATTCGAGATTATGTAAAACGTAAACTCTCGGGTGCAGGTATAAGCAAAGTCGAGATAGAACGAGCGGCTGCCAAAGTAAAAGTATCTATTTTTACACCAAGACCTGGCATCGTTATTGGTAAAAAGGGTGTCGGAATTGAGCAGCTCAAAAAAGAAATTCAGATCCTTACGGGAAGTGAAGTGTTTGTGAATATTCATGAAGTTCGTAAGGCTGAAATTGATGCTCAATTAGTTGCAGAAAATGTTGCTATGCAGCTAGAGAGACGTGTCGCTTTTAGACGAGCAATGAAAAAGGCTGTACAAACAGCATTAAAATTCGGCGCAAAAGGTATTCGTATTGCTTGTAAGGGTCGTCTCGGCGGCGCTGAAATGGCTCGTTATGAATGGTATCGCGATGGTCGTGTACCGTTGCATACTTTAAGAGCAGATATTGATTATGGATTGGCTGAGGCTCGCACGACTTACGGTGTGATCGGCGTTAAATGTTGGATTTTCAGAGGTGAAGTACTTCCAGGCACTTCAACATAAACAAAAAAGCCAAACAAGCATAGGAAGCTAAAGACATGTTGTCACCAGCGAAAATGAAGTATCGCAAACACCAAAAGGGCCGTATTCGCGGTACAGCGCTACGCGGCGGCAGCGTTTCTTTTGGTGAATGGGGTCTACAAGCGCTTGAAGCTGCTTTTCTGACACAACGCCAATTAGAAGCCGGTCGTATTGCTATGACTCGCCATATTAAACGAGGTGGTCGTATTTGGATACGAGTATTTCCTGATAAACCAATTACCTCAAAGCCAGCTGAAACACGTATGGGAAAAGGTAAGGGTAGTCCAGAATATTGGGTTGCAGTTATTAAGCCCGGTCGGATTTTATACGAAATGCAAGGTGTTACTGAAGAAATTGCCAAAGAAGCATTCCGCTTAGCATCGCATAAATTGCCATTCGCAACGCGTGTAATTCGTAGAGCGGATTAGGAGTAAGCTATGGCTAAAGCTAATCAGATAGCTGCCAAAGAGTTGCGCGAGCGCGGCAAAGCCGAACTCGAATCATTGTTGGTTAGCAAAACAGAAGAGCTGCAAAAAGTTCGATTCAAGCATGCGCTTGGACAATTACGAACAACTCATACTTTATTGGCGTTGCGGCGAGAGATCGCCCGTATCACCACAATTATGCATGAACAAAGCGTTAAACCGAGTTTAGATGCGAGTAAAGGAACATAAATTATGATTAGCGCTGACCCTACAAATAAAGAGCCAACGGCGCCTAAAGCCTCTCCCAAACTGAGGCAAGGTAAGGTTGTTAAGGCTAAGATGCAGAAAAGCGTAGTAGTAGAAGTAACTAGACGTGTTAAGCATCCAAAGTATGTGAAATATGTTAACGAACGAGCTTGCTATTTAGCTCATGATCAATCAGGCGAATGTAAAGCTGGAGATATAGTCATTATCGAAGAAACGCGACCAATCTCTAAGCTGAAGAGATGGCGTATCAAGGAGATTGTGCAGCGCGAGACGAGCGTTTAACCAAACGCTTATGGACGCGAAGCAGCTTTTTCGGTTTTATAGCCGTATATAGCTTAGCCTCGCGATAGGACGGAGTGAACAATGATTCAGATGCAGACAGTGCTCGATGTTGCTGATAACTCGGGTGCAAAAAAAGTCATGTGCATCAAGGTATTGGGAGGATCGAGACGACGATACGCCACTATTGGTGATATCATTGTCGTGGCGATTCGAGAAGCTCTCCCAAATGCAAAAGTTAAAAAAGGCGATGTAGCTCGTGCAGTTATTGTACGTACTGCTAAAGAAGTAAGGCGCGCTGATGGTAGCTACATTCGCTTTGATAACAATTCTGCGGTGTTGGTGTCTGCACAAGGTGAACCAGTAGGTACTCGTATCTTCGGTCCAGTTGCGCGAGAGCTTAGGCAGAAAAAATTTATGAAAATTATTTCACTTGCGCCGGAGGTATTGTGATGGCGCGTCATGTTCGTAAAGGTGATTTAGTTGCTGTTATAGCTGGTAAATACAAGGGTCAGCGAGGCAAGATCCTTGAAGTACTAGTTGATAAAGACCGAGTACGTATTGAAGGTATTGCTCCTATCAAACGGCATCTAAAAGCAGGTCGTGATCCAAAAATTCCCCAAGGTGGAATAATTGACAAATTTGGAACAGTACATATTTCGAATGTACTTCCAATCGATCCCCAAAGTAATAAACCAACACGTGTTGGTTATAAAAAGCTCGAGGATAATCGCAAAGTGCGTGTGGCACGCCGGAGCGGAGAAATTCTATCTGAGGCTAAGCAATAGCGAGATCTATTATGGCAAAGGACACTCAAAAAAAAGACGAAGCCGGTGCTAAATCTAAGGCTACAAGCAGCGCCAAAAGTGGTGGTGCTAAAAAAGCCAAAGGTGAAGCTGTAAAAGCCAAAGGCGCGGATAAAAAGCAGTCTAAATCTGCAAAGAGCGCTTCTCAACAGCCTGCAAGAGAAGCTCCACCACCGCGATTATTAATACGCTACCGCAATGAAATTGTGCCAAATCTTGTCAAAGAACATGGCTACAAGAATGTTATGCAAGTACCGCGTATTACCAAAGTTACAATAAATATGGGCCTTGGTGAAGCAGTTAGTAATCCCAATGCGGTAACTACCTCAGTTGAGGAATTAGGACAGATTGCAGGTCAAAAAGCAGTAGTAACGAGAGCGCGAAAATCGATTTCTAATTTCAAGTTACGTGTTGGTCTTTCTATCGGATGTATGGTTACCTTACGTAACGCTCGCATGTGGGAGTTTTTAGATCGCTTAATGAATATCGCGATACCACGTGTACGTGACTTTAAAGGCGTTAGTGGTCGTGCATTTGATGGCAGGGGAAATTATTCGCTTGGTATTCGTGAGCAAATAATTTTTCCAGAAATTAATTATGACAAAGTAGATAAGGTGAGAGGCATGAACATCACTATTACTACTACTGCAAAAAACGATAAAGAAGGTAAGGCATTGCTAAAACATCTTGGCATGCCTTTCCGTAACTAAAGCGTAGGGTAAAGAGGAAACCATGGCGAAAACATCAAAAATGGTGATGGCAACACGCAAACCTAAGTTTAAGGTTCGCGGTCACTCACGCTGCCCTTTGTGTGGAAGACCACGTGCATATTTGCGCAAATTTAATATGTGTCGTATTTGTTTCCGCAATCGTGCACTAGGTGGCGAAATACCAGGGGTTATAAAAGCTAGTTGGTAGTTCACAAACTTGCACAATGAATATTTAAGGAAATGGTCCCGCAGCAGGTCGACACGGGCGAAACGGTTGTGGTGACTTTAAAGGAGAGAAAATTATGCATAGTGACCCGGTATCAGATATGTTGACGCGTATTCGTAATGGTGGAAGAGCTCGTCATGAACGAATCGATATATCATTTTCATCATTGAAACTACGTATTGCTGAAGTTTTAAAACAAGAAGGTTTCATTGAAGACTTTCGCAGTATTTCTGGAAAAACGCCTGGGCAAGGTGTCATTGAAATCGAGCTAAAATATGACTACTTAAGAGCTCCGGTGATTATTGGTCTTAAGCGTGTATCACACCCAAGTGCTCGTCAGTATTTAGGAGTTGCTGATCTGAATAAGGTTCGTAACGGCCTTGGTATTCTTATCCTGACTACACCCAAAGGGGTCATGACTGATCGTGCTGCACGTCAAGCGCGGGTCGGTGGTGAAGTACTCTGTGCTGTTTGGTAGCTTTAAGCATAACGCACGATTAGCGAGAAAGGCTATAGGTTAAGTCATGTCACGCATTGGACGCAAGCCGGTACAAGTACCGGATAAGGTTAAAATTGAATTAAAAGATAAAGTACTTCATGTTGAAGGACCGTTGGGCAAACTTGATGCGATTATTCCAGCTGGTATGTCAGTAAAAGTTGAGAATGGAGAAGCTAAAGTTAGCAGACCTGATGATGCTCGTAATAATCGTGGTTATCAAGGTTTAGTTCGTGCTTTGTTGCAGAATATGGTTATTGGTGTAACCAAAGGTTATGAGCGCGGTTTAGAAATTAACGGTGTCGGTTATAAAGCTGAATTAAAAGGCGATACTGTAACTTTTATATTAGGGTACACTCATTCTATAGAGCTAAAGATACCTAAAGGAATTGAATGTATCGTTGACAAAGCTCAAACTAAGGTAACTATCAAAGGTATTGATAAGCAATTAGTTGGGCAAATTGCCGCTCAGATAAGAAGCTATAAAAAACCCGAACCATATCAAGGCAAGGGTGTTAAGTATGCTGGCGAGGTGATTCGTCGTAAGGTTGGTAAGACCGGGGCGAAGTAGTAGTTAGTAACTGCGTTGCGAGGCGTGCGTGAATAAAGTGCGCATATCCTGAATATAGCGTGGTGAATAGGAGATAGGCGATGGGTATTGGTAGGAAGCTCGTGGGACGTGAACGTCGTCACGTGCGCATCCGCAAGAAGGTGTTTGGAACTAGTGAACGTCCACGGTTCAATATTTTCCGAAGCGCCAAACATATTTATGCTCAAATTATCGATGATGTTAATGGAAATACTTTAGTTTCGTCATCGACAATGTCAAAAAGCCTTCGTGGACAAGTGACTGGTAAAAAGGTTGAGCAAGCCAAGGCAATAGGAATGGCTGTTGCAGAGGCTTGCAAAGCAAAGAACATAGAGACCGTCGTTTTCGATCGCGGCGGATATCGTTACCATGGCCGCGTTAAAGCGATTGCCGAAGGTGCCCGCGAGGGCGGCCTTAAGTTCTGAGGAGTGCCTTTCTATGGCCGAGAGAACTAACAAAATGTCTGGACCTAGTGATGAGCGTGGTGAGGGCGAGATCGTTGATCGACTCGTGCATCTCAATCGTGTTGCTAAAGTTGTCAAAGGTGGCCGTCGTTTTTCCTTTAGTGCATTAGTCGTTGCCGGTGACAGCAATGGAAAAGTTGGGGCTGGTTTAGGAAAAGCTAACGAAGTACCTGAGGCTATTCGTAAAGGTTTCGAACAAGCTAAGAAAAATATGTTTGCTGTACCTATTAGTAATGGTTCGATTCCTCATGAAGTAATAGGGACTTATGGGGCTGGCCAAGTTGTATTACGTCCAGCTTCAGAAGGTACTGGTGTTATTGCTGGTGGTGCGGTGCGCGCAGTTGTGGAATCAGCCGGAATTCGTAATGTCTTGTCAAAAAGTATTGGCAGCAGAAATCCACATAATGTTGTTAAAGCAACAATTGATGCACTTAAACAGCTACGGTCTATAGAAGAAACTGCTAAGCGGCGTGGCCTTAATGTAGAAGTGTTACAAAGCAAAAGTGCGGCGCAGGCCTAGTTTAGGTGCTCGGATGTAACTTCTGTTAGAGCACGGCTATAAGGAGGATAATTATGGGTGCAATGAGACATTTTGAAGTAAAGCTCAAGCGCTCTGCTTATCATTGGCCAAAAAGCCAATGCGAGACATTAAAAACTTTAGGTCTCACTAAATTTGGTAAAACAGTATATCTCAAAGACACCCCAGCAGTTCGGGGAATTTTATATAAGGTGGTTCATGCTATAGAGGTAGCAGCTCATGATGGACCACCACCAAAATCTCATCGCCAACAGCGATTAAGAGGGTGTACCTAAATGTCTCCCGTCGATCTTCACAAAATCCACTACTTATGGCTCACGTACTCGCAAAATTCTGCTTGCGACTTGCCACTAGCAAGCCTCAGCATGATTTTCCTGCGCGCACGGTCCTCGTTACGTGGCTTTTGTGAATCTCTCAGTCCAACTTTTAGGTACACCCCCTAGAAGGTTGCAACCGTTTAAGGTGTAAAGGAGTAAGCGAGAATGCGACTCGATAATCTCTCGGCGCCAGTAGGCGCTAACAAAAAACGTAAACGTGTAGGTCGTGGCGAGAGTTCAGGTTACGGAAAAACCGCAGGACGTGGTGGCAAAGGACAAACCGCGCGTACTGGCAAAGGCAAACCAGGTCGTGGCTTTGAAGGTGGTCAAATGCCCATGTACCGTCGTATGCCAAAACGTGGATTTATTCCTCCGTTTGCTAAAAGATGGATTGAGATCAATATCGATATGTTATCTGCCTATTTTAAAAGTGGCGATAATGTTGATATTACCAAGGTAGTAAATGCTGGCTTAGCTAGCAAAAATGCTGATGGATTAAGAGTTATTGGTAGAGGTGATTTAGGCCATGCTCTTACTGTTACAGCAAACCATTTTAGTGCTACCGCTAAACAGAAAATTGAGGCAGTAGGCGGACAGGCAATAGAGTTACCCCCAAAAGTAAAGTTTATGCGTTCCAAGCATACTAAAAATAGCAAAGCCTAAAGCTCTCAACTATGACTCAAAAGGAGTCTGTTTACGAAAATTAGATTAATAATAAAGTGAAGCAAAAATGAAGACAGCAAAGGTCAAGCTCAATTAGCTAACTTGCGACGTCAGTATTGCGTCGGGGAGTTGAAAAAGTGGCATCAGGATTCTGGAACATAGGCAAAGTACCAGAGCTGCGCAAGCGCATTCTTTATACCGTTGCAATACTTGCAATATATCGAATCGGGATTTTCATTTCGGTTCCAGGAGTTAATCGAGTCGAATTAGGAAAAGCCTTCAAGCAGTTAGAAGGTACCCTATTTGGCTTCATTAACATGTTTTCAGGAGGCGCATTCGAGCAAGCAAGTATATTTGCTTTAGGGATTATGCCTTATATTTCAACTTCGATTATTATGCAGCTTTTAACTGTTGTTATTCCGACATTAGAAAGACTGCAGAAAGAAGGCGAACAAGGCCGTCGTAAAATAAATCAATATACAAGGTACGGTACTATTATATTATCTATAATTCAGGGTTCAACTATCGCTAGTTATTTATCAAATAATCCATCGGGATTACAGGTTGTCAATGAGCCAGGTGCAAGTTTTTATCTCATCACTATTCTTACTCTAACGGCCGGTACGGTTTTCATTATGTGGCTTGGTGAGCAAATCACTGAGAGAGGAATAGGTAATGGTATTTCTTTAATAATTTTTGCCGGTATCGTGGCGCAGTTACCATCAGGTGTTGTTAACACATGGGAATATCTACAAGGGAATATTATTCAGCCTGTAACGATGATGTTTGTCTTGGGTATTATCTTATTAGTAATAGCGATAATTATATTTTTTGAACAAGCTCAACGACGTATACCAGTGCAATATGCAAAAAGACTTGTAGGTAAACATACATACGCTGGGCAATCTACACATTTGCCACTTAAAGTTAATGCTTCAGGGGTTATTCCGCCAATATTCGCATCTACATTGCTAACATTACCAGCTACGTTAGCTAATTTTATACCGGGAGGGTATTTAGACAAGGTTCAAGAGTTCTTTCGTATGGATGCATGGTTTTACAATACGGCATACGTACTCTTAATTATTTTCTTTTGTTACTTTTATACCGCCATTACTTTTAACCCAGTTGACGTAGCAGATAACATGAAAAAATATGGCGGGTATATTCCAGGAATAAGGCCAGGTAAAAAAACTGCTGAATATATTGATTTTGTCTTATCTCGTATTACATTCGGTGGAGCTTTATATTTGTCGGCAGTCGCAGTATTACCAACAATTTTAATTAGTACATTTAAGGTGCCATTTTATTTTGGTGGTACTGGTTTACTAATCGTTGTTGGTGTAGCACTTGATACTGTGCGACAGATCGAAAGTCATCTGATCACTCGTCATTATGATGGTTTTGCTGGTTCACGTGGCCCACGTATTCGTGGCCGTCGTTAATCTCAAATATAAATTGTTTGCAAGATTAGCCGCACAAATAATCTAGCCATTGTTTTTTGTAAGTATATCATTTTAAAATAATCTGCACAAAAGTTTATCTGGCTTTAGGAGAATAATGTGAAACGTAGCCGACGTGAAATAATATTAAAATCTCCTCGTGAAATTGAAATAATGCGTGTGGCTAATATTCATGTTGCAGAAATTCTTAACTTAATGTTTGAAGCAATTACACCTGGTATTTCAACTTGGGAAATCGATCGTATTGCTAGAACTGCACTTAAAAAGCGGGGATTACGAAGCCCGTTTTTAGGATATCATGGATTTCCTGCTGTAGCTTGTATATCTATAAATGAAGAAATTGTGCACGGAATACCTAAAAAAAGTCGTTTATTAAAAGATGGAGATATTGTTAGTATTGATTTTGGTGTGGTCTATGATGGATATGTTGGTGATAGCGCTAAAACAGTACCTGTTGGAACGGTTAGTCAAGAAGCTCAGAGATTAATGCAGGTAACTCAAGAATCATTGGAATTAGCTATTGAGAAATGTACTCCAGAATGTCGTTTATCCGATATTGGTTTAGTTGTAGAGAAACATGCCACCCAAAATTCAATGAGTGTTATACGCGATTTTGTGGGTCATGGCGTGGGTACAAAAATGCACGAAGACCCTCAAGTTCCAAATTACTATGATGGTCCTAAACCAAGAATGCGACCAGGAATGGTTATAGCTATCGAACCGATGCTATCTCTTGGAAAACATGAAATAAAAATATTAGAAGACGGTTGGACTGCCATAACGAAAGATTATAGCTTATCGGCTCATTTTGAACACTCGATTGCGATTACTGATGGCGATCCCATTGTTTTAAGCCGATTGTAAAGAGAGAGGGTTTTTACCTTGCCAAGACTTGTATGCGCATGTTAGAAGCCGCGTTCCGTTTTAACTTTGTACTAGTTAGACGAGAAAATGTATTTCTCAAATAAGTTACGAAGTTAACAATGGTTAAATTAACGAGTTGAAAATTAACGATATTTTTTAGCGTTGGTTTTCGAAAAGAAAGGGAATTGTAGGCACTGTATGGCTAAGGCCGATACGATCGAAACCGAGGGCACTGTGATTGAGCCATTACCAAATGCAATGTTTCGCGTTGCGTTAGCTAATGGTCATAAACTGTTATGTCACATTTCCGGTAAAATGCGTATGCATTTCATAAAAATATTACCTGGAGATAAGGTTACGGTTGAGTTGTCTCCATACGACCTAACAAGAGGTCGGATCACCTATCGAGCAAAGTGAGTGATCATGAAGGTTCGAGCATCAGTTCGTAAAATTTGTGCAAAATGCAAAGTTATTCGACGTAAAGGTTTAGTACGAATTATTTGTACCAACCCTCGTCATAAACAACGTCAAGGCTAGAGGGTATACCCTTTAAAGAAAGGCAGCGGTCACTATGGCGCGCATAAGCGGTGTCGACTTACCGCGTAACAAGAGAGTTGAAATCGCCCTGACGTACATATTCGGGGTTGGAAGAAAACTCGCAAAAGACATCATTCAAGCTGCTGGTGTTGATCCGGTAACTCGTACAGACAATCTTACCGAAGGTGAGGTTGCAAAACTGCGTGAGATTATTGAGCGTAATTACAAGGTTGAAGGCGATTTACGTCGTGAAATATCGATGAATATCAATCGTCTTATGGACCTTGGTTGTTATCGCGGATTGAGACATCGCAAAGGTTTACCGGTTCGTGGGCAAAGAACTCATACGAATTCTAGAACCCGAAAAGGGCCAAAACGCATGGTACATCGTGGTGGCTCAACTGCAACTGCAAGATGATCAAGGTCTAAGAGGCTAAACGATGGCAACAGCTTCGGGCAGAACTGCCAAGAAGGTTAAGAAAAACATACCAACAGGTATGGCTTTTATTCAGGCAACTTTTAACAATACTATGGTTACCATTACTGATTCACAAGGTAATGTGCTTTCATGGTGTAGTGCTGGCGCAAAGGGTTTTCGTGGTTCACGAAAGTCAACCCCATTTGCCGCACAAATTGCTGCACAAGATGCAGCTGAGAAAGCTGCCGAGCATGGTGTAAGATCCGTTGGTGTACTTGTTAGGGGGCCTGGTGCTGGCCGAGAGGCAGCAGTTAGAGCTCTGCAATCAGCCGGTATGAATATTACCATGATACGTGATATTACACCGGTGCCACATAATGGTTGTCGTCCTCCAAAGAAACGGCGCGTTTGATCCTTTAGGAAGATTAGATATGGCTCGATACACTGATTCAGCGTGCCGACTTTGTCGGCGTGAAAATTTGAAGCTCTTCTTAAAAGGAGAGCGTTGTTACACCGAAAAGTGTGCGGTTGAAAGGCGACCTTATCCTCCTGGTCAACAAGGTCAGGGTCGCCATAAATTTTCTGAATATGGTATTCAGTTGCGTGAAAAGCAAAAAGTTCGCCGTATTTATGGAATTCTCGAACGCCAATTCCAGCATTATTACGAAAAGGCGGCGAGAAAGAAAGGAATCACCGGCGAGCAACTGTTGCAAATATTAGAAAGTCGTCTTGATAATGTTGTTTATCGTTTAGGTTTTGCCGCTTCTCGTACTGAAGCACGTCTGTTAGTGCGTCATGGTCACGTAACCGTGAATGGTCATCGGGTTACTGTGCCAGCTTATGAGGTTACTACTGGGACAACCATTACTGTACGTGAAGCTTCAAGACAGATTGGCCGCGTAGCTGAAGCATTAGCTAATGTTGAAAAGCGTGGTGTACCAGATTGGTTAGAACTCGACGCAAAGAATTTTTCTGGCAGCGTTAAGGCTATGCCTGCTCGTGAGCACATTACGATGCCGATACAAGAGCAGCTTATTGTCGAGCTCTATTCGAAATAATCTCTGAAGGAGCAAGGAACTCACATGCATCGCAACTGGCGCGATTTGATCCGTCCAAAGAATCTCATCGTAGATCGGGAATCTTTTACTGACAGTTATGGTAAGTTCTTTGCCGAACCATTAGAACGTGGATTCGGAGTAACTTTAGGTAATGCCCTGCGACGTGTATTACTATCATCGCTACAAGGGGCAGCGGTGTCTGCAGTACGTATTGATGGTGCACTGCATGAATTTACGACTATTCCGGATGTCACGGAAGATGTCACTGACATTGTTTTGGCGCTAAAAGAAGTACGCTGCAAAACACGCGTCAATGAGCCACGCATTCTACGTATTGATTTGCGAGCCTCTGAAAGAGAGGAGGTCGAAGTCACCGCTAAAGATCTATTAGGCGACGACGCTGTCGAAATTCTAAATCCCGATCACCATATTTGTACAATTGCTGCAGGTGGCCGTTTGGCTATGGAAGTAATGGTACGACGTGGTCGCGGTTATGTATCGGCAGATCGTAATAAAGCACCTAATATGGCGGTAGGTTGGATTCCTATTGATTCATTGTTTTCGCCAGTTCATAAAGTTATATTTAATGTAACAAATGCACGTGTTGGGCAGGTTACAGATTACGATAAATTGACACTTGAAATTTGGACAGATGGCTCAGTTGTACCGGATGATGCTGTAGCACTTGCTGCTAAAATTCTAAAAGAGCAATTAACGGTATTTATTAACTTCGAAGAAGAACAAGAATTTACTCTTCCAGAAGAGAAGCCAGCAGAAACTAAGCTAAACGACAATCTATTGCGTTCAGTTGATGAACTTGATTTATCAGTGCGAGCTGAGAATTGTCTGCAGGCCGCTAATATTAAATTTATTGGCGATTTAGTGCAGAAATCAGAAGCTGAAATGCTTAAAACTAAAAACTTTGGTCGCAAATCTCTAAAAGAAATTAAAGAAGTATTAGCGGATATGGGCCTTTCGTTGGGTATGAGGTTAGATAACTGGCCTCCAAAAGAGATTAAACGTTAAATTATTGATATCAGCATGGATTGCTGTTTCAAATGCGATGAACGACGATAGAGGTAATTAGTCATGCGTCATCAAAAAGCTACAAAAAAACTTGGTCGCAATAGTAGCCACCGCAGTTCTCTTTTAAGTAATCTTGCAATGGCATTATTTCGACATGAACGAATTGAGACTACTGAAGTAAAAGCAAAAGCATTACGTTCCTATGCTGAAAAGCTTATTACTTTAGGAAAACGCGGTGATTTGCATGCCAGACGTTTGGCTGCTCGTAATGTTCATGACCATGAAATTTTACAAAAACTATTTAGTGAAATTGGACCACGTTTTAAAGAGCGTCAAGGTGGATATACCCGAGTATTGAAGACTGGTACTAGACGTGGTGATGCAGCCGATCTTGCATTCATTGAATTAGTTGATTTTGCTGGTAAAAAAGAAACAACTAGTAGCGATAAAGCATCTAGTGAATCAAAGTAAATTTATACTTCTTTCTTACGTTAAGTTAAGTTACTAATAAATAAATATAAAAACTCTCTGCTGCTAACTTAATGTCATTTGAGTATCTAAATATTTATGTATTTAGGTGTGCTCTCCAATGGAACAATCAACATTTGTTTCTTTTATGCTATCTTACGGTGCTAGCCTGGTACGCAGCTAACTAGTTACAATTAATTATAAAAAGCTAAATTAGCTAAACATCCTTTGTAAA
>JAFGEK010000019.1 GCA_016931625.1 Deltaproteobacteria bacterium
TATCATTATAACGATAGTAACCAACTATTTGATTTATTGCTTCGAGCTGCTCATCGCTTGCGAACTCAATACAATCCATTAATTCTCTAATTAGAAGATTCACATCACCGCGATGTAAAAGCTCTTCGATACGTTTTTTCCATAGCTCAAGGTATGAACTACTATCGCCTAACAATACTCGACCACATTTCATGCCGTTTTCTACAGCATGTATCCAATCTAATACTTCTGTTACTTTAATTGTTAAATCACCGCATAAATTCCAATTACCACGCGCACCATCAGCAACCCAAACCATCTCTTCATAATTCATGCCTCGCTCAGCTATAATGGCGTCTTCGAGTTTTTGACGAAAACCATCTTGGTCACCAAAATGAGCTATATAACGACTTGGAGTTGCTTCGTCATTGCGCACCATTACCGCTAATTTTGCTTCTTTCCAGCAGCCATGGGTAGCTGGCAACATACAACCATTATTCATTATGGTTAAGCGTTTATAGGGACTTTGAGTTTTAGGGGGAGGCGGTTTAGCTATTGAATATAGCTTAACATTATTAAGCCTCCCCCATCCTTTTTCCCACGCGTTTAGTAACTTTGCGAAAGAGATTTTCGTCAGAAACTACGGCCATAATGAACTTCAAAGCGCTCTACGCACTCACGATAAGTGCTATTAACCGCTAAGTCTAATATACGTCGTTCCATCTCGTAGGTTACATCACCATCTGCTGGTAATCCTATTTCAGCATCTCTAGTAAAAAGGTGCCAAGCACCGTTAACTATAACAATAATAAAAATTTGCTTCGATTAATTAGATTTAATCGTAAAATTATTTTTCTTATTTAGTTGGTGTTTATTCAGGACACTGCCTCAAGAACTTCCAAAGGGTTTTTCAATGTCAAAAAAAGCAATTAACGAAGCCGCGATAGAGCGCAATAAAGCTTGGGTTACTGGGGTTACAAAAGCTTTAAGTGTATTAGATAATGAAGATATTTGTCGTTATGTAATGAAATCCGCAGGCAAAAAATGTGCAGAGCAAATCCTTGAAAAAACCATAAATTATTACGGAACCCCCCCATCTTTTGATGAAATGATTGAAGCAATCAATAAAAGAAGAAAAGAAGTATTAAAGGCTGATACTTTTTGGGAGTTAAGAGGAAACAAAGCATTTTTTACTCTTTTTTTGTTGCTCCAGCTAAAGAACCATTACTCATACTTAGTCTGATACCATATTCAAGAGCATCGCCTAATGCCGCCCATGATGCTTCAATGATATTTTGTGAAGCACCCACGGTACTCCAAGTGTGCACACCATCTGTTGAATCAATTAATACACGAGTAATTGCAGCGGTTGCAATACCACTATCAAGTATACGCACTTTATAATCGGTAAGTTTGACGTGGTTTAACATTGGATAAACCGGACCAAGCGCTTTACGTAAGGCATTATCAAGTGCGTTAACCGGACCATCTCCTTCAGCAGCAGTATGAACTACTTCACCTTTTACTCTTACTTTTACTGTTGCTTCAGCAAAACTACCGCGCTGGTCACGATGCTCAACATTAACCATATAGTCGATAAGTTCGTAGAGAGGCTGATATTGTGGCGCTTGTCGCATCATTATAAGAGCAACAGAAGCATCAGCGGCTTCATAAGAAAAACCTCGCGCCTCGTTGTCTTTAACTTGTTGTAAGGCATTTTTAATATCACCACCCTGAACAAGTTCAGAAAACTGCGGCGTAAACTCATCGACCTTAGACATGATATTACTACGTCCTGATAACTCAGAGACAAGTATTATCATTTTATTACCAACCAACTCTGGATCGATGTGTTGATACGAATCTTTATCGCGACGCATCGCCGATACATGTACACCGGCTTTATGGGCAAAAGCATTGCGACCAACATAAGCCATGAATTCATCGGGGTTTTGGTTTGCAATTTCGGCAATGTAGTGTGAAGTATCGGTAAGTTTGGTTAAATGATTTTCAGGCATACATCGCAAACCAAGTTTTAATTCAATATTTGGCACGACTGCACAGAGATTAGCATTACCGCAACGCTCACCATAACCATTAATCGTGCCCTGAACATGTAAAGCTCCAGCTTGTACAGCAGCAACGGAATTGGCTACCGCACACTCTGAGTCGTTATGTGTATGAATGCCTATTTTTACCCCACTATTTTTAGCAACGACTTCGCTGACAATGTTGGCTATTGCATGTGGCATGGTGCCGCCATTGGTGTCGCATAAAGCTAAAGTCTCAGCGCCGCCACGTACGGCTGCCGCCAATGTTGCTAAGGCATACTCACGGTCGGCTTGAAAGCCGCTAAAGAAATGTTCGGCATCATAAATTACCCGGCGATTATTAGCGCGCAGATAAGCGACGGTATCTTCAATTAGTTTTAAGTTTTCGTCTAAAGTTGTACGCAATACTTCAGTTACGTGTAGTGTCCAAGTCTTACCAAAAACCGCGCAGGTGCTGGTGCCAGCATCAAGTAACGCTTTCATATTGGGATCATTTTCACAAGATAGATTCACGCGACGCGTAGAACTAAAAGCTACGACAGTTGCGGTTTGCCACTTCATTTCGCGTGCTCGTGCGAAAAACTCAGCATCTTTAGGATTAGA